>JAVBOS010000036.1:0-5287 GCA_031550255.1 Anaeroplasmataceae bacterium
TATTTACATAGGTATATTTTTAGTTGTTTAACTAATAATAAAATTGGTGATTATATGAAAAAAGATAAATACCTTGTTGGTGAAGAAGTATTTATAAAACATACATGGTTTTGTAATAATATTGCCCCATCAACAACGAGTGAAGAATTATTAGAAGAATACAAAATTAAACTTGTAAATAATTTTAATATTTCTGAATAAATTAAGAAAAAACATCATTTTAATTCTATTTATATTATAGGTGATATAAATGGATAATAATAAAAAAATCATAATTTCGCTTTGTGTTGTAATTTTGATTATTTTTTATTTTAAAAATGATGTTTTTTCTTTTTTAAAAAAAGAAGAAAAAATAGATTTTGAAATTATAGAGGAAATAAATATTATAGACGTGCATATAGATGGTGAAGTAATGTTTCCAGGTGTATATTCAATACCAAATACAATGCTTTTAAATGATTTATTGAATATTGCATGTCTAAAAGAAAGTGCAGATATAGAAAATATTAATTTATCAGAGGTACTAATACCTAACAATTATTATGTAATAAAAGAAAAAAATATTACAATTACTGAAGAAACGAAAAATCCAAAGATTAATATAAATACCGCTACTAAAGAAGAATTAATGAAATTAAATAATATTGGAAGTGCTACAGCTGATAATATTATAAATTATCGTAAAAACAATATTTTCAAATCAATTGAAGATATTATGAAAGTTACTGGAATAAAGGAAAAAACGTTTGAAGCGATTAAAGATTTTATCACTATCTAATGAATACCATTTTTTCGCAATAGTTATAATTTTAATAGCGGCAAGTTTTGTTAATCATTTTGCAATAATTATTTTATTAATTTATCTGTTTTTTTGTTACAAGAAAACAATGATTTTTAATTATATTATTTTAATTAGTATTTTGTTTGGAGTTTTACTTTTATATAAGTTTTCATACACCTCAAAAATTTCAAAAGACATTAATTTTATAGAAGTAAAATGTGTTGACTATGTTAAAACAGATAATAACTATAAATTAACCTGCAGATATAAGTTTGAAAAAATAATTGTTTATACTAACGCATTTGAATATAAATGTGGCGATTATTTAAGCATGGATGTTAAAAGCTTAAATATATCAACCTCAAGCTATAAAGGTGATTTTGATTATAGCAAATATTTGAAAAATAAAGGGATTTATAATAGTTATGAAGGAAAAAATATAAAGATAATTAAACGAGGTTTTTCTTTTAAAAATATTAGATATAAAATAATAGATTATATAAATATTACTAATAATTCTCAATCAAAACCATATATATTATCTCTTGTTTTAGGAGATAAAAATTACTTTGATGAAAATTATTTAAATAATATTAATAAGTTAGGTGTTAGTCATCTATATTCTATTAGTGGATTACATATTAATATAATATTTAATTTTTTATATTTTTTCTTTAAAAAGATTTTTTTCAAAGAAAATAAAACAATAAATGTAATTTTGTTTTCTTTGTTTATATATATGATAATACTTGATTTTTTAATTAGTGCAATCAGAACTTTTTTAATGATTTTATTTAGTCATATTAATAAGAATAATAATCTTAACCTGACTAAAATAGATATTATAAGTATTTGTTTTATTTTGACTATACTTGTTAAACCTATGTGTATATACGAAATATCTACTCAGTTATCATATTTGTTAACGTTTGGTATGATTTTGTGTAGTGATATTATAAGTGATAAAAATAAAATTAAAAATTTAATAAAGATGACAATATTTTGTTACTTTCTTTCTTTTCCAATAGTTATTAACTTGAATCATGAAATTAATTTTATAGGATTAATAATTAGTCCTTTAATAATTGTCATCTTTACATATATAATATTACCAACTACTTATATAAGCTTAATTATTCCATTAAATAATATTTTCTTATATTTTGAGATAATAATTAATATGTTTTCAAATATAAGTTTTCTAAGATTTAATATACCTCATATTACATTTATCCAACTATGTATATATTACTTTCTTTTATACATTCTTTTATTCTCAATAGTTAAAAATAAATATCAATTTAAAGTTTTTCTTTCAATTATTTTATATTTACTTGTAATTAATAATTTACAATTAGTAGATCAAAGATCAATTGTAACATTTATTGATGTTGGACAAGGTGATAGTATTTATATTCAGCTTCCAAATAATAAAGGAAATATTATGATTGATAGTTATGGTAAAAATGTTAAATTTTTAAAATCTAAAGGAGTAAATAAATTAGATATTTTAATATTAACCCATGCGGATGACGATCATGTAGGAACATTAAGTGAATTATATGATAATGTAAAAGTAAAAAAAACTTATATAAATTACTTCGATGAATTTACTCAATATAATGGAATCAATAAATCAAAAGAAAAACACAAAGTAAAGTCCGGACAAACAATTAATATTAGTGATTATAAATTAGATGTGCTTTCGCCTATTATAGATAGTAAAAACGATAATGATAATAGTATTGTTATATATTTTAATTTTGGCATAAAATACTTATTTTGTGGTGACATGGAAATAAATGCTGAAAAAAAGTTAATAGATAAATATAAAAATAAACTCGATATCGATGTTTTAAAGGTTGGACACCATGGATCAAAAACAAGTAGTTCAGCTGAATTTTTACAATTTACATCGCCAATATATAGTGTTATAAGCGTTGGTTTAAATAATAAATTTGGACTTCCGAATAATGAAGTTATAAACAGATTAAACAAAACAATCGTTTATACTACAAAAGATTCGGGAAATATTGATTTTATTTATAAAAACAACAACTTGGAAATAAAAACATATAGATAACCAGATAACGCTTTCAAAAAAGGTGTAGTATTTTCAGAGTTAATAGTATATAATTAAAGTATGTTATACAATTAATATTAGGAGGAATTTATGAACATTATTTTAGGTAATCCAGGTAGTGGTAAAACAAAGTACATTTTGGAACTTAGTGCGAAGAACAATATTCCAATCCTTTGTGAATCAGAAGCAAGATTAGAACGCTTGTTGATTAAAGCAAATGGTTATGGATTTTCAATTCCAAGACCAATTTTGTATACAGAGGTTGATTCAAATGTTGAAGTTGTATATGTCGATGATATTGAGCGCCTTTTACAAACGATGTTTAGATGTCAAATTAAAGGAATTTCAATTAACGTTGAAAGAAAAGAAAATATTAAGGATTTAGATTTATAAAAAGAATTTTTCGAAATTCTTTTTTCTTTTCAAGTAATGCTTTAATAAATTCAATTAGCGCTTGATTGTATTTATGCTATAATAATGTAAAATAAAAGTAAGCAAGTTAGGAGTTGTTGATAATTTGAAAAATGAATTTGGTTTATTTATACATAGTTTAAGAAAGAAGAATTATCTTACTCAAGGTCAACTGGCTGATTTAATGGGAGTTTCTCATCAGGCTGTCTCAAATTGGGAAAGAGGAGAAAGTCTTCCAGATGTTTCACTTATTTTATCACTAGCTGAAATATTAGATACTACTGCAGAGCGTCTATTATTTATGATGTGTGGTAAATATACAAATAAAGCAATTGAAGATTTTATTAAAAAAAGAAAGGAAATGAAAAATAATGAATAAAGAAAAATTATTGGAATTAATAAATAATGGTGAAATAGAAATAGAAGATTTAGTGAAAGAATTAGAAAAAAATGGTAAAAATATTTCTAACAAAATTCAAGAGGCAACAAATAAAGTTATGAAAGTTTTTGATTATGATTTAAATAATGATACATATGAAGATGATCTTGATGATTTAGAAGAGCTTACTGAAGAAAAAGAAGAGTTAGAAGAAGAAATAGAAGATTTAGAATCGGATATAGAAAAGTATAATCGAAAAATCACAAGATTAAGTGGAAAATTACTTAATGCCTCAGATGAAGAAAAAGAAGAACTAGAAGAGGAAATAGAAGATTTAAAAAAAGATTTAGAAGAAGCTACAGCTGAAATAAGTGAAAAGAAAGAAGAACTTAAAACTTTAGAAAGCAATTTAAATGAAAAAGTCAAAGATACTGCGAAAAAAGCAAAACCAGTCAATGTTTCTTATAAAAATAATAATGGTAGAAAGATGTTTAGTTTTAAATTTAATGAAGATGATTTGGAAGAAAATTTATCTGGGTGGGACGCTATTGTTAAATTAGCACCATTTGCTTCAGCTAAAGCTTTAGGTGCATTAGTAAAGAAAGAAATAAATAAAGGTATTGATGTTAATTGGGATGAAGTTGTGCATGTTGCTCCATTTTTAGATAATGAAACATTAATGGATGTTATTAATGTATGTTTAAGTCAAGACAAACCTAATGTTGATATTATTGGTAGATTAGCACCATTTGTTAGCTCTGACACTTTACATAAATTAATTGAAAACTACGAAGGCAATTTCAGCATGAAGCTGATTGTAAGACTTGCTCCATTTTTAGAAGAAGAGTACATTGACCAATTAATTAATAAGTTAAGCTAAGATATTTATAAATCGACAGAAAACGCTTGCTCAGTCTTATTTCTTTTGATATAATGGACTCATCGAAAGAGGGAAAAAGGTTTATGAAAAACAAATTAAAGGTTTTAGCTTTAACGTTTATAACGTTAGCAGTAGTTACATTTTTATTTTCGTCATTCTTTGATTTTATATCTGATGGAATATCTGGAAATAAAACACAATCATTATTTGAAGGTACTGAAGAACTATTAGGTGCAGAGGTTGGTACATTATTCTTTTTAGTAGTTTTTGCGTTTGGATTTACATTTTCAAAATCAAAAGCATTAAAAATGACATCACTATTATTAATATCATTTGTAGTTATTAGTATATTCCAACTTCAAAAAGAAGTTATATTGGTTTTAGAAGAAACTTCTTCGGGATCAAAATACAAAATTGGTGGGGCAACAATTTTACTATTAGTAAGCGCGATTATGTTTCTTGCATATCTAATTGTTGAGTTGATCAAACCAATTCATGAGTTCTATTCATTAAAAGTATCAAATGGTGTAAACACAGTTGAACTATTAGCAAAATGGAAAAAAATGTATGATGATAATGTTATCAGTGATGTAGAATTTTCAAACATAAAAAAAGAATTGTTAGAAAATGTTAGTAATAAGTCTAATGATGTATATTCAGAATTATATATGTTAAGTGACTTATATAAAGGTGAGTATATAACTGAAAATGAATACAATGATTTAAAAAAGAAATTAATAAAATAAAATAGGA
>JAVBOS010000196.1:0-5936 GCA_031550255.1 Anaeroplasmataceae bacterium
GCCATTCAATGATTTTATAATCGGAAGAACACCAGCAGGAAGATGGGGAGAACCAGAAGATTTAGCAGGACCAACAGTATTCTTAGCAAGTAGTGCATCAGATTTTGTGAATGGATTAATCTTATATGTAGATGGTGGAATCGCTGCATATATAGGAAAACAACCAAAAGGAAATAGCTAATAGACTAAAACATCTCTTTTGAGATGTTTTTTTATGAAAGTTTATGAAAACGCTTTAAAAGTGTTGATATATTTGATATAATAACATGAGAATAAATTAAGGAAGAGGATTATGAAGAAAATTATTATTTTATTATTAAGTTTAATATCATGTATTACATTAACTTCATGTGATGAGGTTACGTTCATCGATGATGAAACAGGGGAAACAATAAAAGAAAACTTGTTTAAAGAAAAAATGGATGCAGCAATTACAGAAATTTATAGTTATAAGTCTGCATCATTATTTTATAGTTTCCAACAAGAAGAGCTAAATAAAGAACTAGATATTGCTAAGAAGGATATTTTAGCAGCAAAAACTACAAGTGAAATTGCAAACGCAGTAGCTAATGCTAAAAAAGCAATAGATAATATTAAAACTATTCAAAATATTTTAACTGAAAATGTAGAAAAAGCTAAAACTGAATTAAATAAAGCAAAAGCAACTGCTAAGTTAAGTTTAAATAGTATTGTTGACAAAACAAAGTTCAGGACAGCTGAAAAATTGGTAATTGAAGATTTAATTACTGAAGCTGAATTGATAATTGATTCACTTGAAAATACTGAAGAAATAGTATTATTAGTAAACGATTATGTTGAAAAATTATCATCAATTAAAACAAACGAAGAGTTAACAAAAATTGAAGCTGAGGAAAAAGAAGGAACACCAAAAATTGATTTGAATTCACAAGATGGTTTTGAAATTATTTCAAGTGGTGGACTAAATGAATCTATTTATGTCGAATGGAAAAATGTAACAAATGCAGAAAGATATAATGTTTATTATAAAGAATCATCTGCTGCTGAATGGAAAAAAGTTGATGATATGTTGATCAGAACATATCAAGCATATTCGAGAGTAGATGTTTTAGGTTTAAAAGCAGGATCAAATTATTCAGTAAAGGTTGTAACTGAAATAAATGGAACTGAATCTACTAAAGAAGGAACGGTAAGCAATGTAAATGTAATACCACATATAAGAGAAGGATTTGCGTTCGTAAATGGGACTTCTTCAGGAGCATATAATAATGACGGTACACTTAAATCAAATGCTACTGTACTTTATATTACAAATGCAACAAAAAATACTGTATCAATGGATGTAACAGGTGCAACAGCAAATCCATGTGTTGGATTACAAAATATATTTACTGCATACGCAAAAGGTAAAGAAACTAAACCTCTTTGTGTTAGATTAATTGGTAATATTACAGATTTTGCAACAATGGAAGGTGGAGATTTAGTAGTTAGTACTAAAAATACTGCTGGAGGTATAACTATTGAAGGTGTTGGAAAAGATGCCTATGCAAATGGATGGGGAGTTCGTTTAAAAGGTGCTTCAAATGTTGAAGTTAGAAATTTAGGATTAATGTTAGTAGATTCTGGTGAAGGAGATAATATTGGATTACAACAAGCAAATGATCATATTTGGATACATAATAATGATATTTTCTATGGTAAAGCTGGAAAAGATGCCGATCAAGCTAAAGGTGATGGAGCATTAGATACTAAAAAATCAAAATATGTTACTCATTCATATAATCACTTTTGGGATACTGGAAAATCTAATTTAGTTGGAAACAAAGAAAGTATTAGTGAACAAAACTTTATAACATTCCATCATAACTGGTATGATCATTCTGATTCAAGACACCCACGTGTAAGAGTTGCAGATGTTCATGTGTATAATAACTTATTTGAGGGAATTGCAAAATATGCAATAGGAGCAACAATGGGAGCAAGTATACTTGCTGAATCAAATGTATTTAAAAATACTAAAAATCCATTTTTAAGTTCAAATCAAGGAACTGATGCATTAGGTGAAGGAACTTTTTCAGGCGAAACTGGAGGTATTATAAAATCATTTAATAATAAAATGATTGGAACAACAACAACTCCAATTTATTATAGTGTCAATTCAAGTAGTTTTGATGCATATGTTGTTTCAGCGATAAATGAAGTTATTCCATCAAGTGTAAAAACTTTATCAGGTGGATTTAATTATAGTAATTTTGATACACAAATAAATATGTATACATATGCACCAACTAATGTCGATGATGTTGAACAAAACGTAAAACAATATGCAGGACGTATGCAAGGTGGAGATTTTAAATTTACATTTACTGATGCAGATATCACGTCATATGATGTAAATCAAAAATTAATGGATAAATTAGTTGGATATAAATCTGAAATAATAACTGTACAAACACCAAAATCAAGCAATGGTACACCGAATAATGGTGGAGAAACTCCAAATAATGGTGGAGAAACTCCAAATAATGAAGGTCAAACGCCAATTGCAGGAACTGTTACACATAATTTTGCTAATGGAAAAACAAGTGATATATTCACTATAACAGGAAATATGAAAGATGCTGATTATTCAATTTTATATGATGGTATTACTTTGACAAAAGGATTAAAAATGGAAAGTTCTACTTTAATAACGTTTACTACGAGTACAGATGTTACATTATATTTAGTTCTTTCAGATGATGCCGTAAAAATAAAAGTTGATGATGTATCAAAAACAACAACATCAAAAGTTTTATCTGTGACATTATCAGCAGGAACACATAAAATTACAAAAGGTGATACTACACAATTATTATATATAAAGATTGTGCCACAATCATAATCAATCAATTTAACATCTCTTCGGAGATGTTTTTTTTATAAAAAAAGATCAATCTTAAGATTGACCTAAATTTATTATTATTTAAATGTAATTGAATAAGAAGTTAAACTGCTTTCTTTTGCTTGGGAAGTACCCTTTGAAGCAGAATGAGTGATAGAAGATTCAATTACATACGTTCCAGGTTTTAATGTAACAGACGTAGCATTAGAACTTGCAACAAACATTCTTTCGCCATAAATATTTACTAATACAGGAGGAACTGAAGTATTTGTGCTAGTCATAATAAATGTTGCTTCAGTATTAATCGTAAATACAAATAAAGATTCACCCTTATTAATTTTAGTTGCAGTATTTACAACTGTATCGCTAGTTACTAATACAGGAGTAGTAGTATTAATTTTAATTTTTTCATAATCAACAGAAGATTGTTTATTAACTCCACTAAAAGCCATGCATTCAGCTTTAGCCGTAACTGCATCAGTTAATCTTTTTACTTTTGAAGTTTTTGTGACTGTATCATAATAGAATAAAGCAGAATTTGTATCGAAATTTGGATATTTATTTGCCGAAGTAACTGCTGCATTTCTATCAGAAACAACAGTAGAGCCATCTGTACCAAAACAACTATATTTAACATCCATGTATGATTTTACAACACCACTAGAAGATAATTTAGTTGGGTTTTTAGAACCGTGGAAGAAATTTGCTTCACTAAATACATAAGCTTTAGCTCTAATATCTTGCACAACGCTCATTTCCGTTTTACAATCATCAGTTGTTTCGAATAAATTGTTATACATGTGGATATTACCCATTCTTGCAAGAGGTAAACGTGAACCACAGTTATTCCAATAATTATGATGCATTGTTAAATTATATTGCATATTGTCATCACTTGCACCAACTAAATTTGTTTTATGTGCAGAAGTGAAATAGTTATAACTTAAAGTAAAATATAAACCACGTTTGAAATCACATGATCCATCCCCTTCAGCTTTATCACTTTCAGCAGGTTTAGCACAATATCCGGGTAAGAATGAATTGTTATGTATCCAACATCTTTGAACAGGTTTAGATAACACACCATTTTCTTGCACACCTTCCATACCTAAAGCATCTTCAGGATATTTATCAAATGTTATATTTCTTACTTCAAAACTTTCACCTTTTCCAGCTGTAGCTGCCATAAAGTGAATTCCCCATCCATAAATTTGTGCATCTTCTCCAACACCCTCAATAGTAATATTGCTACAATCTTTCATACGAGCCATAAAACCATTATCACCAACAGTACCACCTTCGTTAGTTGAATTATATGCAGTAAGTCCACTCGGTGGAGTTACTTTACCAATTATTCTAATATTTAATGGCTTCTCTAAATATGTAATTGATTTTTCATCTTGAGTAAGACTATATGTATTACAAGGATTTCCCTTGCTATCTTTTTTCGTGTATTGGGCGTTGTTTAATATCCAGCCAATTCCTGTTTGACCAACACCAGGAATTGTAATAGTATTTTTATTTATATCATTTACGTAAACAACTATAGCTCCATCTTTTAAAGTACCATCATCTTTATAAGCACCAATTCCAGATGTGTAATTAAAGTGCGCATATCCAGAACGATCATATTCTTCAGTTTCAATATTTGGTATTTCTAAACTTTGACCAGAAGAAGTAGTTACTTTTAAATCATAATTTCCAGCTTTGATACCTATTACATCAACTCTTACTTTACCATCACTATTAACTCTTAATAATTCATTATCTACTTTAATCCATGTTGAAGAAGTAGATAATTTGTAATAGGCATTACATGCAGAAGGATTTGAATCAGCAAACTCAGCATATAAAGATTCATTATAAGATCCGTAACTAGTTATTTTAGCATCTACAGGTGCAGCGGCATTCCATTTAGCATATAAAGTAGTAACACCAGTTATTAATGTATCAAATGTAAAACTATTTGTTAATCCAGAATCAATATACCATCCAGCAAAATTAGAACCATTTTTCTTTGGGTTAATAGGTTTAGTAGCAACACTATTTTCATAAATATTTTGGGACGGAATGTATGTACCACCATTAGTATTAAAGTTTACAAAATAAGTTTTTGTATCTTCTGTTACCCATTTAGCATATAAAGTTGTACTTGTATTTAATATTGTATCAAAATTAAATGCATTTAAGCATGTAGAATCAGTAAACCATCCAACGAAAATAGCACCAGTTTTAATTAAATCATCAGGTTTAGAAACTTTATTTCCAATTGTAATTATTTGTGTTTCTATACTATTTGAAGAATTTGTAACAAAATTAACATATATACTATTTTCATCTAATACTTCAATCCAAGAAGCGTGTAGCATAATATCTTCGCTGATTGGTGTTTGCCAAATAAACTCATTGTTTAAATCTTCATCAATATACCAACCATTAAAAATGTAACCATCCTTTTTAGGTACAGTTGGCGCTGAAGGTGTACTATCTTTTCTTACTTTTAAGTCATCAACCTTACTACCATCATTAGAATTAAATTTGATAGTGCACATCGCAACTGCTTTCCATTTAGCATACAAAGAAATACTTGCAACTACCTTTGAATTTTCAAAGTTGTATTTAAACATAAAAGTCGCATTATCATAATACCAACCTTCTAGTTCATAGCCATCTCTATTTATAACTGGATTTGTTACACCCTTTCCAGATTCAATATTTTGGCTTTCTACAGTAACATCAGTGGTATTAGTGACAAATACAACTGAATAATATGTTTTTTCATCAGGTGTTTCCTCATCTCCACAACTTACAAGTGTGGTTATAAGTAATAGTAACCCAAAAAGCATAAGAATTTTTTTCATTATTTTCTCCCTTATTTATTATCAAATTAAATAATATCAAATTAGTAAACACTTTGCAAGCGGTTACAAAAAAAATAATAAATTATTTGTTGAATTAGTTATGTGGTTATGTTATAATCAAAAGATGAAAGCGTTTTAGCTTTAAAAAAATAAAAAGGGAGAAAGAAATGAAAACAATTAGAAAAATATTTTTACTTTTAGTTGCTATTCTA
>JAVBOS010000118.1:0-13442 GCA_031550255.1 Anaeroplasmataceae bacterium
CTACCATTTTTCCACCAAAATATAAAGTTGTACCTACTCCAATATATCCTAATATGAATATTACAGGTCCAAACAATGATGAAAAGATAATTGCTCTCATAGTGCTTTTATGATAATTATATACTTTATCATTAAATTCAATTTTATTTGTTTCTTCAATTACTAAACTTTTAGTTGTTTTACTTCCCATAAATCCCTCATTAAATGAGGCAGTTATTTGACTGTTGATTTTTCTTGCTTCTCTATAACTTGCTAGCATTTTATTCCTTAAATAGATAGCTGATAATAATAAAAATGGAATCAAAGCAATTATAACTAACGATAATAGTGGATTAATTGTTATTAAAACAATCAATATTCCTATCATTAGTAAAACACCCCAAAATAAATCTACAAATCCCCAAGATAAAATACTAGATAATTTTCTTGCATCACTTGTCATTCTGGCCATTATCCAGCCTTGTGGTGTTTGATCAAAATAACTAAATGGCAATTGTTGTAGTTTATGATAAGCTTCTTTTCTTAATAAATATGAAGTTCTTGTCTCAACCTTACATGCAAAGTGAATAAATAAAAATATAACTATTCCATAAGTAACGGCAACTATAACATAAAATATGATAAAAAGAGTAGCATTATCAAATCTTTCTTGATCATTACTTTCAAAATATCTTTTTATTGCATAACTATTTAAAAGTGGATAACAGATATCAAGTATTGCTAATAATGTAATAGAAATAAGCATTCCTAGTGATGATTTTTTATCAGAAATAACTGTTTTAATTATTTTTCTCCACGGTTTTACTACTGTAGATGAGTAATCAACTTCTTGAAATTCTTCTTCCATTTTATTCACCACCATTCATTACTTTTAAAAACTCTTCTTCTAACTTACCTTGAATTGCCCATAACTCTTTATATAAGCCTTCTTTTTGTGCAAGTTCTTCATGAGTTCCAATAGATTCTACACTACCCTTATCTAAAACAATAATCTTATCAGCTTCTTTAGCTGTTGTTGTTCTATGTGTAATTATAATCATTGTTTGATTTTTGTTCTTTTCTTTTAAAGCTCTTCTAATTAATAAATCGGTCTTTGAGTCTAAGGCGCTTAGTGAGTCATCAAAGATAATTACTGGTGAATTCTCTACTAGGATTCTCGCAATGGCAACTCTTTGTTTTTGTCCACCACTTAATGTTGTTCCCTTTTCTCCAACTAATGTCTTATACCCTTTTTCAAACTTATTAATATCACCATCTATATGTGCTATTTTAGCCGCATCATATACTTTATTTTCATCTATCTTTAAATTTGTAATTGCGATATTATCATATACAGTCTTACTAAATAAAAATGGATCTTGTAAAACCATTTTAATATTTCTTCTTAAATGTTTTTTATCAATATCTTTTATATTAATTCCATCAAGTAAAACTTCACCAGAGCTATATTCTAATAATCTTGTTATTATATTAACAATCGTTGACTTACCACTACCAGTTCTTCCAACAAAGGCAATAGTTTCTCCTTTATTAACGGAAAAACTTAGATTATTTAGTAAATGCTTATCGTCATCATCAAACTTAAATGATACATCTTTAAATTCACTTTTCCCCTCAATATTTGGCTTTAATTGACCATTTATTGAATACTCCGAATCATTTTGTAATACCTCTTCTAATCTATTAACAGCAACAATTGTCTTTCCAAGATTAGTAATTATTCTTCCAAGACCCCTAACTGGCCATACTAGCATTCCCATTAATAAAAGACAGGCTATAATATCCCCAGAATCAACTATTCCAGATTTTGCTAAATAGATAGATACTGATAAAGTAGCAATATATTGTAGCATAACCATCATATCAGAGGCACCCCAATAAAATGACATAACATTACCTAAATGCATATCTTTTTGTGTAAAATCTTTATTAGCTTTATCCATTTTTTCAAATTCAAACAATTCATTTGAAAATGCCCTAACAACTCTTGCACTATTAACATTTTCTTGTATACATGTTGTCATTTTGCTTTCAGCTTCTTCAATTCTTTTGAAGTCTTTATTTACATAAATAGAAAAGAATATTGAAGCAATTCCAGAAAATGGTACTAACAATAAACTTACCCACATTAATTGTGGTGCAATCTTATAGACTTGATAAGCCCCAATAGATATTGTCGCAAATATATTTATAAGTTCTGGAAATTGTCCTGAAACAAATCCACTTGAAGTCTCAATATCAGAAGTACATCTTTGAATTAAATCACCAGTGTCTACACTATTATGGTAAGAATATGATAAATCACCAATATGTTTATACATCTTAATACGCATATCTCTGGCAATATTTTGAGTCAAACGTCCTTGCATATAATTATTAATAAATCTCATTACTGATCTTAATGCTTGTAATAAAATCATTGATAACCCAACAAATAAAATCATATGTAATATATTACTTTGCTTTTCAAACATATTTAAAAGCCATTTCGGAAGATTAACCGATTTATTTGATTCTTGTTTTAATTCTTTAAATACAAACTGAATAAAAATAGGTAAATAAGAGTATAAGTATTGT
Organism: Anaeroplasmataceae bacterium; assembly: GCA_031550255.1. Taxonomy (GTDB): domain Bacteria; phylum Bacillota_I; class Bacilli_A; order Acholeplasmatales; family Anaeroplasmataceae; genus JAVBOS01. The sequence goes on from JAVBOS010000118.1 coordinate 2,578, forward strand.
AAAATAAAATTGAATACTAATATACCCATTGCCATTATTATATATTTCTTACTCCATTTGTATAGATTTTTTATTCCATTCATAACTTCACCCTATTCTTTCAAGAAAAAAGACGTCATTAAGTGACGTCTTAGTACATTGATTAATCCAACGGAATTGATGTTGTTACTTTTTCAACACCAACAACCATACTTGTTTCAACATTACTTACTGCTGGAACTGCCATTAGTTTATCAATAACAAAATCGCGATAGAATCTTAAATCTTTAGCAACTATTTTTAATAAAAATGCACTGTCTCCCGTAATAGTATAACATTCAACAATTTGAGGAATTTTTCTTGCTTCTTCAATAAATACTGATGATGTTTCTCTATTTAAAGGATGTAAAGCTATTTTAGCAAAAGCAGTTACCTCATATCCTAATTTCTTTTCATCGACAATTGTAGTAAAACTTTTAATGATTTTTTGTTCTCTTAAATTCTTCGTTCTCAATAAACAAGAAGACGGCGCTAGTCCAATTTTTTTTGATAAATCTATATTTGATATTGATGCATCTTCCTGTAATATACTGATAATCGCCTTGTCGTATTCGTCTAAGTGTATATTTGACATAATAATTACACTCCTTTACTTAAACCAAAGGAATTATATCATAATATAACATTTTTGTAAAGGAAAAAGAAAATATTATTTCGTAAAACGCGCTTTTTTAAAAACTTTGAACAAAAAAATGTATTTATTTCAAAATAATCATTTTAAATTCGATTTGAGATATATTCCAAGAATTGATTGCATACATCTTCAGTAGTATTAAATGATGTGACTAATCTAATAACTGTATTATCGCTATCAAAGCTACACCATTTTTCAAAAAGATAATCACTTTTTATTTGTTCTATTAATTCGTTTGAGAATATTGGAAAAATTTGATTTGTCGAACTATCAGACATAAAATCAAATCCCAAATCTTTTAATCCTTCTGTTAATATTTTAGAACATTTATTCACGTTTCTTCCAATTTCAAAATATAAATCATCTTCAAAAAGAACTTCAAAATTGATTGCATTAAAAAAACCTTTGGCTAATAATGCTCCTCGATGTTTTATTTGATAACGAAATTCGCTTTTTAAAGAATCATTTATTATAACTAATGCTTCACCTATACAAGCTCCATTTTTTGTTCCACCTATATAAAAAACGTCCATTAGATTTGCTAAGTCATTTAACGATAGATCATTTTCTTCACTACATAAAGCACTTGCCAATCTGGCCCCATCTAAGAACAAATATAAGCCGTATTCATCACAGACTTTTCTTATTTCAACTATTTCCTCTTTTGTATATACTGTTCCTATTTCTGTTGAATTTGAAATATAAACCATTTTAGGTTTAACCATATGTTCATCAGAATGTAATTCAATAACATTCCTTATTCCTTCTGGCAATATCTTTCCATTAAATGAATCACAAATAACTACTTTATGCCCTGTTCCTTCTATTGCTCCTGTTTCGTGAACATTAATATGACCTGTATTGGATGATATTACTGCTTCATAAGGTTTTAAGAAACTAGAGATGGTCAACATATTTGTTTGTGTACCTCCAGTTATAAAATGAATATCACAATTATCATAATCCATTGCTTTTTTAATTAATTTTGATGCATTTAATGTATGACTGTCTAAACCATACCCTATATTTTGTTCATGAGCACATGAAACTAATCTTTCTAGTATTTTTTTATGTGCGATTTCTGAATAATCATTTTTAAAACTATAAATCATATTAACACCCTTTCAAATATATTTTCTATTTTATATTATACACTTTTTTATAAAGAAAAAGCATTAAACATTAGTCTAATACTTCTTGATTTAATTCGATATCACGATATCTTCCGGCAACTTTAATATTATGTATAACGTATAAAGCACAAACAAAAGCCAATATTCCTGAAGATGCATTAGATATACCCATTGCAACACCTGTTGCGACAAAATCCATTTTTACAATATACATTAAGAATAATAATGGTGGTATTCTAAACGCAATTAGTCTTAACATTGAAACAGTCATTGTTATTTTTGTCTTTCCATAACCATATAGTAAACCAAAAGCTGCTGTTTCTAATGCTAAAAATGATAACGCAAAACTTTCAAAATAATTTATCTTAATTACCATTTCTCTTTTTAATAAGTAGTCTTTTGTAGTTTCTGGTATTATAAATGTAGATATTGGTTTTGCAAAAGCAATTAACAAAATATTTCCAACAATACCAATTACTACAGCAATAATCATTACCTTCTTAAATAATTCAAATGTCCTCTTAATATTCTTATTCCCTAAATTTTGACTAGTTATTGTACTAGCTGCATCTTCAAAGGAATTCATAATGTTTGTTACTGAGCCTGAAATAGTATTTGATAAAGCTAATGCTCCAACAGCGACAGTACCATAAACAACAGATGCTTGGGAGTTTACAAATACTTTACCAAAACTAAATAAAAATTTTCCAACAAAAATTGGTAGTGACAATGAGATAATTGGCCATAGTAATTCTTTTTTAAGTGAAAAATATTTAAATGAAATCGCTAAAATATTACTTGGTAAGAATAATATTACAAGACCAAAGATCATTAATATTGATTGAGCAATAAGTGTTGCTAACGCGATATATGTTTGTGTTACATTTGGTACTAAATAAGCAAATATTGTAGTTAAAGAAACCTTTATTATAACGACAATTATATTTAATAAGAATAACCTTTGCGTATTACCTCTAGATTTTTCAACACCTATAAAAACATTATTAATAATTACAACCGCCACACTAATCATTTGAACATAAAAATATCCAATCGATGAATCTATTATTTCTTTTGGTGTATTCAAAATTTCTAAGAATGGGATACCAAAAGGAATAAAGATCAAAATTACAGCTAAACCAACGATAAGCGAGAAGAAGAAAAGTGTATTTGAACTTTTTCTAGCATTTTCAAGATCACCAGATCCAACTTTTCTTGCTATAATAATACTTCCCCCAACAGCAACAGCTCCACCAAATGTAGAAATCATCCCTTTAATTTGGTCAAGAATTGCTACGCTATCAACACTACCAATTCCTCTTTTACTTACAATAATTAAATCATATACTCCGTATAAGTAGTTTATAAAATTATATAAAACTAATGGTAAAGCAATGGAAAATATTACTCTCCATAAGTTACCTTTTAAAATTCGTTCTCTTTTTAATTCTTCTTTTGTTTGCAATTAAATTACCCTCTTTACTATATTCAATTGTATCAAATATTAATTATATAAAAAGGAAAAATTAGCGCAAAAATAAAAGAAATATTATATAAAAAAGGACCAGTATATATTTAGTATATTTTTACAAATATATTTCAATATAGCAGTCCTTTTTTTTATACTTAATAACTAAATGGAATCAATAAATTGATATATTAATTTTCATTTTCTTTTGAAATTGAACGTTTTATTTTAAAGTTTTCAATTTTATTATTAATTTAATCTTTAATAAATGCAATGATTTTTGTATTTTCATTTACATGTTTTTTTATATATTGATAGCTAGGCATAATATTTCTAACTGTTGTTATATAGGTAATATTTTTATTATCAATATACCTTTTAATTGTTTTTTCTATTAACTCGGTTTCTGTTTTCTTAAAAAAATATAATCCAATCTGTTCATTAAAAAAAGAATCTCTTATAGAAATCATGCTATTATCAAAAACACTAATAAAATCAATTGAAATTCTAATTTCATTAAATTCATTCATCATCTTTTCATATGATGAATTTATTATTTGCTCATAATCAGTATTGATTTGTTTTTTCATCTTATTATAAATATTATCAATATTTCTAGCTGAAATTTCAATATTATTATCAGCTAATAGATCACATATTTTTTCTCTACTATAATGTTTTTGCTTATAGCCATAAATAGTTGCAATTACCTTTGAAGAATACGTATATCCCTTTATACACATTTTAGATGCCGTTTGCGAAAAGTAAACATGATCCTTATTTGTGCACGTTTCTTTTTGACACCCATATCCTAAATTTTTTACTCGTATATGCTTTCCATCATAAAACTGAATAACTTTATTACTTACAGTGTGCTTATAGGATAATTTGCCTTTACAAAATGGACAAGTTAATATTTCTGGTTTATAACTTCTTATATCTTTGGTATTTTCCAAAATATCAACTCCTCTATTTTTACTTTATTAAATATGCTGCGCCATATATTCCTGCATCATTTCTTAAATTTGATAATTCTAATTTAATTTTTTTAGCAGCCTTAAATGCATATTTATCATAATGTTTATAAATATAATCTAACAATATGTCTCCAGCTTTACTAACTCCACCACCAATAATAAATGCTTGAGGATTAGTTGTTACTGATAACAAACTTATTGCATAAGCAATATAATTAGATACTTCATCCAAAATTTTAATACCAAGGATATCATTATTTTTAGCGGCATCAATAACATCTTTTGCTGTAATATCATTTATATTATTTAAAGAGCTATCCTTAAAATCACTAATATATTTTTGAGCCAGTCTAACTAATCCAGTTGCACTAGCTACAGTTTCTAAACATCCTTTTAACCCGCAACCACACAAGAAATTATGTTTGAAATCAACAACCATGTGCCCTATTTCACCTGCAGCACCATTATTTCCTTCAACTATCTTGCCATCGATTAAAATTCCTCCACCAACTCCAGTACCTAAAGTTATCATAACGATATCTTTATATCCTTGCGGATTCTTCCATAATTCACCTGCAGCAGCTACATTAGCATCATTATTAGCCATAACTAACTTACTTGTACCTAAAAGATCATTGAACTCTTTATTTACATCAACATTTTCCCAACCTAAATTCGGGCAAAAAGAAACATAATTATTAATAACTGGACCAGGTATTCCAAATCCGAAGCCTTTAACATATTCTAAACTTATATCTTTTTCATATAAGTATTTTTGTATATCAGTATGAATATCTTCTAAAATACTACTGCCATTATTATTTCTATTAGTAAGTATTTCCCACTTATCAAGTAAATCTCCGCTTTCATTAAAAAAACCTATTTTAATACTTGTTCCACCGATATCAATTCCAAAAATATACATAAAATATCCTCCACTTATTTAAAAAAATTTAATAATGAATTTAAAACATTTTCTACTTGATTACTTTCTCTTTTTCCAAAAGCACATTCATTAGAAAAGTGTTCACAATTATTTTTAATTACATCATATCCCGCATTACCAAGACATGAGAATGCATAATTTGCAATTTCCGTCTTTTTTCTTAAAGTAAGTTTTTCATTATCCGAATATTCTCTAACTTCTAAAATTCCGCCTTTTAAAAATTCACTTAAAGTAGTTTGAACAACCCTAGCTTTTGAGGGATCTAATTCACTTCCTGCATCTAGAGCAGCAAAATGAATCACACAATCATCTGATAAATAGATTCCATGATGATGATATAGCCCGCGGTTCACTCTTATTTGATCCGCAAAGTCAGGTTTAATATTTTTCCACATTTTAACACATCCTGTACCAAAAATTATATCATATTTTAGATAAATCTAGAAGAAATTGAAAAAATTTGAATTGATACTTTTTTACATTTGTCATACAACTTTATTTTTCATACCATTTGAAGATAAATAATCTAATGGTAAAGACATAATTTTAAGCTAGTACTTATAATTATTCGCCTGTGAAGTAAACAACTTGTAATACAAGCTGCCTTCATTTTTCATTAGGCCCTTATGCGTATCAAAAGCCGATATTTTTCCACCATCAATTACTAAAACTTTATCACAAAAGACACTACTACTCATTCTATGTGAAATATAAATCGCCATTTTTTTACCAATCATATTATTAAAATTTTCATAAATATCTGCTTCAGCTAGTGGATCTAAAGCACTGGTTGGTTCATCTAATATAACCAAACTAGCATCTTTATAAATAGCTCTTGCAATAGCAATCTTTTGATTTTCTCCTCCACTAACTTCAATACCTTCATCATCTAATGACTTATCAATAAAAGAATTTATACCATTTTTCAATTCAGATAATTTCCTGTTTAATCCAACTTCTTTAATGATTTTATCTAAGTCTTTACCTTTATTATAGTTCCCAGTAATATTATCTTTAATGCTATATGAAAATAATTTAAAATCTTGGAATACACATGCAATTTTATCATTATATGAGTTTATCTCATAGTCATTAATATTTATACCATTTATATTAATTTCTCCAATTGTTGGTTTGTATAATCTACAAATTAATTTTATAAGAGTTGTCTTACCTGCTCCATTAAGTCCGACAATGCTAATCTTTTCATTTTTATTTATTTTAAAAGATATATCATCTAAAATAATTTTATCTTGTTTAGGATATATAAATGTAACATGTTTAAATTCAATTTCCTGAATTTCTTCATTTAGAATAATTTTCCCACATACAGATTCATCTTCTATACTTAATAACTCAATAAACGGCTTCACATATGAACTGACTTGCCATAATTCAGATAAACTATTAATAATATTCTTTATCGAAATACTAAAAGATATCGCTGAAGAAACATACAATGAAAAAGATCCAATTGATAACTTATCTTTAATAACTCGATATGTAACATAAAGATAAACTGCAAAACTCTGAAAAGATGAAACGATATCCATTAACGAATAATATATTCCTAATTTTTTAAATAGATCATAAAGTTTATTTGCCACTTGCCCTTGAAAATCATCAAACTTAGACCAAATAAGTTTTGTACCATCTAATAATCTAAAATCTTTCCCATTTGAAGTATTAGAAATTACTTGAGTATAATAACCAAATTTTCTATTAATAGGTATCATGTCCTGATATAAATTATTACTATATTTAGCGCTCTTAAAAACTATTAAAGCATTTATACTTACTGCTACTGAAATTATAAGTAACAACCATATGCCTAGTTGAGATAAAATAACTACTAATCCCAAAATAGTAATAATATTTTCAATTACTTTTGAGAGCATTAGTACTATTCTTCTTATAGCACTTTGATTATTACAAGCAAATAAAGCGCGCTCTTTTAAATCCAAATAGTATGGATCTTCTAAATACTTATACTCAATCGATAATACTTTTTCTCCAAGCATAAAGTGATACATATTGGAAACATGAGAGCCTAATACATTACATGCTTCTTTTAAATATTTTGTAAAAATTACAAATAAAAAATTAGCTAATATTATTATTACGGCAATAACATAAATATCTTTTAGTTCTTTATTAGTATTAATGCTATCAATTAAAATTTTGGGAGAATATATTGTGAAAATAGAAAACAAACTAGCAATTAAACTATTCAAAATAATTAGAATAATAAATTTTTTACTATATTTCATTGAAAATTTTATAAACAAATATATGTTTTTCATATTAAATTACACCATCCTGATAATATTTACCTTGAGTAGTAAACATTTCAAAATAAAGGCCTTTTTTAGCCATTAATTCCTCGTGATTTCCATATTCTACCAATCCATCTTTATTAAATAAAGCAATCTTATCACAAAATTTAGTACTAGCTAATCTGTGTGAAATATAAATTGCCGTTTTATTTTTTATTAGATAATTAAAATCATTATATATCTGAGCTTCAGCTAGTGCATCAAGTGCTGCAGTAGGCTCATCCAAAATAACACATTTTCCATCTTGATATAATGCTCTAGCAATAGCTAGTTTTTGATTTTCTCCACCACTGAATTCTACACCCTTTTCATCAATAATCTTTAACATATTCGTTCGCAGTTTATTTGGTAGAGACATCACTTTGTCTAATAATCCAACATTTTTCAAACACTCTATAACTTTATTCTCATCCGTTAATAATTCATTTTTTAAACTTACATTTTCTAAAATGCTGAACGCAAAAATATTTATTTCTTGAAAAACAATACTAAATTCCTTATACAATGCACGTCTATTGTATTCCTTCAAATCTATATCATTAATAAGAATTTGTCCATCAGTTACCTCATATAAACCACAAATTAACTTTATTAATGTCGTTTTTCCAGCACCATTTGCTCCTACAATTGCCAATTTTGTACCCTTATCAATTATAAAATTAAAGTCTTTTAATATATAATTATCAGTATTAGGATATTTAAAGCTTACATTCCTAAATTCAATTTTCATTGTATCAAAAATATTTGGCATCATTTTTCCTTCATTTAATATGTACTTTTCACATGCAATATAATCAAAATATTTCGCTGTATGTCCTAAATATTCGTATAAGTTTGATATCATCTCAAGAATTGATTTTAATGTAACCCCTAGCGCATTTGCTGTCCCAACATACATCACAAACTCTCCAATAGAAATCTTGTTACTAACAACTGAATTAATAAGTAAATAATAAATTATTCCATCTTGAATTAGTTTTGTAAATAACTCGATAAGTGCAAGCTTATATTGCTTGTTTTTTATGTTTTTTAATATATGATTATAAACAATATTTTCGTTTTTAAATATACCAAGAATTTTATCTTTTAAAGAATAAATTCTTATATCCTTTGTATATGTAAAATCACTGGTAATACTTCCATAATAATTTAATTTTCTTTTTTGTCTTATTAAATCTTTATCTTTTTTAATTTCATAATCCTTTGATATTTTAACAATATAAAAAGATATGACAACATAAATTAATATGCAAAAAATAATCCATAAATTAAAACTTATTATTAAGTAAATATAAATAAATGTTGATAAAATAATGGCAAATATTTCAAATAAAATCTTAAATGTCGCCTGATATCCATATCCATCTGAATTAAGCGTTTCGGTTGCCTTTTCAGAAACATCGCGCCAATTTGGATCTTCGATATTTTTAAAATTTACATTTAAATAAAAATCAAAATAATTACTGAACTGTTTTGTCCTTATATCAATAAATTTCGACGATGATAAATGGCTAATAAATGTTGAAATACAGCCAAAAACAATCAATAATATTCCCATGATAGTTATTATTAAATAAATTGATTCAAAATTTTTATTAGTTTGAATAGAATCTATTATATATTTAGGAAAAATTATTCCGATAACTGGCAGCAATCCTGCTGTAATCGTATATATATAAAATAATCTGAATATTCCTAATTTACTATCTTTTAATTGTTTAAGTTGAGTTTTTAAAGCTTTAAATTTTGTCATAACTTTCCCCTTTTAAAAATAATCACCATTTGGTGATTATTTACTAATTTGTGATTTAATTAATTCTTTAACAATTGCGTCTTGATGTATATCGACTATTCCACTATATTCCAAGTAATCAATTTCACATTTTGGTCCAATTACCCCATTATTTATATAAAGCTTTTCACACTTTAAATTACTTGCTTCAATATATGTACATTCACATCTACCTATGCTACCACTGCTCTTACCAAATAATGATTTTAAGTTAAATCCTTCTGGGATTATTTCTACTCTATCAGCATATAATTCATTTATTTCAAAAGACTTACTTTTAATAACAATCTTATCTACATTTACATTTTTAAATGTAGCACTTCCGTTTACATATATGTTTTCTGCTTCAATTTCTTTTTCAACTCTTATAGAGCCAGCAATTACAAATTCTTCTGCTTTAACCGTTCCATTTAAACTTGCAGATCCACTTATTTTTACATTTTCACAAATTAAGTCTCCTTGTATATTACAAGCCCCGCTAACATTAATTTTATTACAATCAATGTTGTTTTTTGCGCTTAAGCTTCCAGCACATTTAATTTCATTAGCTTTTATGTTTCCAATTATACTTCCTGCTCCACTTATATGTATTAAATCATATTGTCCTTCAAAAACTTTTCCTGCACCTGTAATTTTAATATTATTCATACTATTTTTTCTCCTTTATTTTTAATAATACTTCATTTTTAATCTCATCTAAATCAAATTCTTCTATTTCCAAATCTCCAAATATATATACCGGTTTATGAACCAAGCTAATATTTAGATTTTTAATATCTTCTTTGATAAATAAAATACTTTCTTCAATATTAATCTTTTCAAGATATATTAAACTCTTTATTTTATTAATATTTTCATTGTTAAATTTAATTTTTTTCTTACTTATAAATTTATTTAATGCAGATATTAAAACTAATTGATTTATATCTAGTCCTTTTTTTATATCCTCTTTTAAAATTATCAATAACTCTTCATCAATAATTCCAAATAATGATTTGGCATAATACAAATTATTTTCTTTTTCAGGATTTAGCATTTTTTGCAATTCTTCTAATGAATAGGAATCCTTTAATTCTAAAATCTTCGTTATTCTAGGAATTATCAATTCTTCGTCAAAATAAGTTTCTTGCCCTGTAGATACACTTACTTTTTTAAACCACTCATCAGGAATTAATCTTTCTCGTTTCCATCTATATAATTGTCCATATGATATATTCATGGTTAATAATAAATTTTTCTTTGATATCATCTTTTTCTCCGTAACAATGTTTTATTAAAAATATTTTAACACAACATTGTTGCGTTGTAAATATAGAGAATAAAAAAATCACAAGTTTTTCACAAGTGATTTTTAATATTATAGATTTAATAAATTTTTTAGTTTATTATACGCCTCTAAATGTTCGTTTCTAATTATTTCACAATATTGTACCTACATAAAAGGTCTTCCTTAGCTTTTATTCACTTAATTAGTTTATTACAGTAGTATTCTAGAAATATCTATAAATTGCTTATTAACAGTTGATTGTAGCACAGTTTG
>JAVBOS010000155.1:0-3268 GCA_031550255.1 Anaeroplasmataceae bacterium
AATATCATTTAACTTAATTATTTGAGATAATTTTTCAGTATAATCAATATCATCTAATTTTGGGCAACCAATTATAGTTACTTTATTCTTAATGAAATCATTGTGAAAATTTCCGTATGCATAAGCACTACAATCAGCAGCAATTAATAAATCAGCATTATTAAAATATGAAGCATAAGCAGAAACGAGTTTAATTTGAACAGGCCATTGATTTAACTGAGATTCAACGGATATTTTATTAACTTCAGTATTTTTCTGTCTTTCTAATTCTCTTGATTGTGATCCTGGACAACCACAAAGCATTTTTTCTTCTTTGAACATAGTATTATAGTCTCCTCTTTTTTACAAGACTATAATACTATGTTTATAATTATAAGTAAGTTGCAATTGCAACCAAAAATAAAACATCATAATTTTATGACGTTTTAATATAAAATATTTTAAAATTAAAATTAATTTGCACTAAACATCCAGTTAACACCAAACTTATCTTGTAAAGAACCATGTAATTTAGCAAAAAAAGATGGTTTTAAATCCATGTAAATTATTCCATTATCTTTTAATAAATTCCAAGCATGTTTAACACTATCAACATTACCATTTATTGAAATATACATATTATTTGATGTAGTATTTCTGGTAGAATCTGCACACATTAATAATACGCCATCTATATTGATTTGCGAATGTAATACTAAATCCATATCTTCTTCTTTTATAGGAAAATTTGGATTAGCAGGCATATCTTTATAACATTGCATTGATATTACTTTTGTATTAAATGCTTTTGAGTAAGTATCTAAAGCTTCTTTACAATTTCTATTAAACATTAAATATATTCCAGTCATATTAGACCTCCATTAGTTATTTTATTATTATAGAAAATAGTTTTGTTTCAACGTTTTTAATGAATATTTTATCTATTATCATAAGTATCATTTTGTTCATTTCTACTAGAAAAAACAGAAATATTTACATTTTTGAAATTGATATCCTTTACGTAATTAATAATACCGTATTCTTTACAACTTAGTTCCATATTTTCAAAACTAATATTTTCAATTAATTGATCGGCATATCCTTCAATATTAAATGCACGACTTATTCCACAATAATCTTCTTGATAATAGGCTTTAACGTTTTTAATTGATATATTAGATAGTTTTGTATTATTATAATCATTAGTAGAAGAAATAAGCTTTATCCAATGCTGCGGAATTGTTCCTTTATAGTCATCTGGTATACTACAAATGCTATAATCAGGATTCCAATTTAAGAAAATATGAAATAAATATTTGACATTTACCATTTCCAAACCATCAATTTCGATGTCTTTAATATATCCTTTTCTTGGGAGAGCTGATTTAATTCTAAAGCCACAATCTGTCCCATGATATTTTAAATTTTTAATTTTAATATTAAATACTCCACCAGAAATTTCACTTCCAATAGTTACTCCAAAACCCGCAAGAATTGTACAATTTTGAATAGTTATATCATGTGAAGGACGGTTAATCATAATTCCATCATAATCTCTACCAGATTTAATACAAATACTATCATCATTACAATTAGTAGTACAATTTTCAATCAACACATTATATGATGAATCAATATCAATTCCATCTGTACTAGGACTATGCTGTGCATTAGATTCTATTTTAATTCCATCGATGTGAATATTATTTGAATATAAAACATGAACGTTCCAAAACCCAGATTGGGTAGATGTGAAATCTTTTAAGAGTATATTTTTAGAGTTGCTGATAATAACATTACGAACTCGCTTACAATCATAATCACAGGCCCATCTTAAACCTTGTTTATCATAAATACCACGCATTCCACTTTTTGTATCTTTTCCCCAATATTTATTCCACCAATATTCGCCGTTCCCATTAATAATTCCGTTCCCACTTATAATTACATTTTCTTGATTATCACAATTTAAAATACCAGGATACCATTTCATTTCAATTCCTGCCACCCTTGTTTTTACATCAAAATATAATTCTTCATTAGTAGTGCCTAATAAAGTGGCGTTTTTTTCGAGATGAAATTTAATATTACTTTTTAAAAATAAAGCAGCAGTTAAATAGATACCTGCTTCAATGATTACTTTACCGTTTACTGCCCCTGCCATATCAATAATTGATTGAAGTTCAGTTGTAACTACTTTTTTGCCGGTATTATCTATTTTAAAGGAAGACGTTTTAAATACCTTATCCATAAATATATCCTTTCTTTATGCTTTAATAGCCCATCTCATTTTTGTCGATCTTGCTCTAGGGTTTAGATTACATTCTTCATCAGATGGCCTAATAACATCAGATGATACTTCTTTGAAGATTCCCTCTCTATAATAACTTTGGAATGCTTTTTTAACAAGTCTATCTTCACCAGAATGAAAAGTTAAAACAGCAATTCTTCCGTCCTTAGACATAACATTAGGAAGTTTTTCTAAGAAATCGTATAATACTTGAAATTCATTGTTAATATCAATTCTAAGTGCTTGGAAAACTCTTTGACATGTTTTCTTAACAACTTCTTTTCTTTCGTGATTTGGAATAAAAGAAAGTGTTTTTGTAATTAATTCTCTTAATTTAGTAGTTGAATCAATATAATTCTTTTGTTTATTTTCATTTATAATAGCTTTAGCAATTTCTTTAGCATAAGGTTCATCAGAATTTTCTATTAATAAACCTTCTAATTCTTCAAGAGATATATATTTTAGTCTCATCGCTGCTGTAATTCCTTGATTAGGATTTAACCTTAAATCTAAAGGACCATCAAACTTATATGAAAATCCTCTTTCTGGATTATCTACTTGCATAGAAGATATACCCAAATCAGCTAGTATGAAATCAAAAGTACCAACTTCTTGAGATACTTGATCTATGTTAGCAAAATTAATGTGTTTTGGAGTAAATAGAGTTTCATCATATCCTAAATCACGAATTCTTTGAGTTGTTTTAACAATTTCAATTGGATCAATATCCAAAGAATACAAATGTCCAGTTTTATTTAATTGTTTTAACATTTCTAAAGAATGTCCACCATATCCTAATGTTGCATCTAATCCGTGTTGATTAGGTTTAATTTGTAAAAAATCTAATATTTCTTTAACCATAATAGATATATGCATTCCTGCAGGAGTGCTTCCTTTACTAATAACTTTCTCAATTGTATCAGCATATTTTTGTGGTTGATGTTCTTTATATTTTTCATTATATGATTTTGGATGTGTTCCTTTATATCTTACACGTCT
>JAVBOS010000043.1:0-21467 GCA_031550255.1 Anaeroplasmataceae bacterium
TTTCAGAATCTTGAATAATTTTTAATCCTGGAACACCTAACAATTCATTTACTACTTCGCTATTTAACTCCAACATTTTCAAATTCAGTTAAAAATGTTTTACAACAAACAATTAATCCACATGGTCCAATTCCACCAAAAGCTTTAGCTCCATCACGTGAACCAACTTGTCTTAATTCTATTCTTGTACGGTAATCTTCTGCTAATTCTTTTACTAAATCTCTAAAATCTACTCTTGCTTCTGCCTCAAAATAAATAATAAGTTTGCTTTTATCTAAAGTGTATTCAGCACCTAAAACTTTCATCTCAAGAGAATTTTTCTTAACTAATCTTTTAGTATTTTCGATTATAGAGTTTTCAGCTGCTCTATTTTCTTCATGTCTTGTAATATCATTACTTGAAGCCGTTCTAACAATAGCTTTTAACTCATTGTTTAAGGATGCTTCTTCAATATCCAAAGTACCTCCAACAACAGTTCCAAGTTCTAAACCTCTAACTGTATCTACAATAACTTTGTCTCCATCTTTTAGCTGAAATCCTTCACATCCAAAGTAATATCTTTTTCCTAATGGTTTAAATTGTATTTTAATTGCTTTCATATTTGCTCTCCTAAAATAAATTTACAAATAATTGGTGTAAAATATTTCTTGCTGAAACATTATACTGTAATCTTTGATTATATTCTAAAACTAACTTTAAATCATTTCTTATTTTTTCTATTGATCTATTACTTGTAAATCTTACTACATCTTCTTTAATTTGATCATAAACTATATTATCATCTTCATATAAAATTCTTAATGCATCTTCATAAATTATAACAACTAATGAAAGAAACTTTTCTAAATAATTTTTATCGTCTAAAATGCTTCCATTTTCATTCATAAACAAAATAGCATCTTTAGCGTTATTAATATCTAAATATTTTTTCATCAACAATGGTAATTTAATTATTTCTTCATTTGCTGCTATTTCAATAGCTTCATCAATATTATTTGTTAAATATGGCAAAATTGTAGCAATAAATGATTCTATATTATTTTGCATCAAAATACTTGTTAACTGCTTTTTTTCAAAAGATGGAAAATTTATAACTGAACTTCTAGAAATAATTGTAGGTAATACTTGGTTTATATCTTCTGTTAATAGTATTCCATAAGTTTCTTTATTTATTGGTTCTTCAATAAACTTTAATAAGCTATTTGCTGCTTGAGTGCTTATTTTTTCAATTCCATCAATTATATATATTCTTGGTCCATCCACTAAAGAAGTCATAGAAAATTCTTCTTGTAGTGCGATAATTTGTTCTTTTTTAATACCTTGTCCGTCCTTTTGTATATATGTTACATTTAAATGTTCATTTCGTAAAATATTTTTACATTCATAACATTCTAAGCAAGGACCATCCTCTTCTTTACAATAATGCATACAAGCAAAATAAAATGCTAATTCTTTTTTACCAGTACCATTTTCTCCATTAAATAAATAAGCATGTGATAAACGATTTTTTAAATATGTTCTTTTTAGCATATTAGCAATATCTTTTCTTGAAGAAATCATATTTTTTATATCCATTTTATCACTCCAATCTTATTTCTTTAAATAATCAAAAACTTTCTTAATAACATCATTAATTATCTCTTCTAATTCTCTGTTAGCATTAATCCTAACAATACGATTAGGATACATATTAGCTATTTCTAAGTATCCCTCATAAACTTTATTATGAAAATCTAAGGATTCTAAATCTAATCTATTTATTTCATTTGCTCTATTAGCTAGTCTTTTAAGTGCTACTTCAGGCTTTACATCCATAAAAAATGTAATATTGGGCATATAATCTAAAGCAAAATGATTTGACTTTAAAACATTATCAATTCCTAATCCACGAGCATATCCTTGATATACTAAAGAACTATCTAAATATCTATCACAAATAACAATTTGACCTTTATTTAATGCTGGTAATACTTTCTCACTTAAATGTTGCATACGACTTGCTGCATATAATAAAGCTTCTGTCTCTTTTGTCATTTTTGTGTTCTTAACATTTAATATTACTTCACGTATTTGTTCAGCAATATCAATTCCACCCGGTTCACGAGTTTGAACAATATCATAATTTGCAGATTTTAAAGCTTCAACAAGACACTTAATTACTGTTGTTTTTCCACTAGCTTCTCCACCTTCAAATGTTATAAATATACCTCTCATTTTACTCACCTAACTTACTACTTAATTGTTGATAAAAATCTTCTGTTTTAAGTGTTGTATTTAAATTGAATATTAAATATTTATTCTCATGTTTTACAACAATTAAATTTTCAACTTTATTATGTCTACATAAAACAAAAGTTCCATATTTATCATTTTCGAATTTACCCGTATGCATTAATCTTGTGTCCATTCCACTAACCTTTGAGGCTGAAATATCTCCAATTAATGCTGCTTCTTCAATATTTAATATATTAACTTTTTCGTTTACGAAAAACGTTTTTACGATTAACTCTTCGTTATTTAATGTAATTGTTGCTTTTGGTTGATAGAAAAAAACAAATAAAAATACACCAATAATTATGCTAAATGTAATGACTGTCGATACTATTTTAATTCTTTTTTCATTCATATCATCAACTCCTAATAGCTAACTTCCATTAAAAATAACCCGCATCCATCGGCAACCTTATGACTTAATCTTGGATCTTGTTTTTCTAAAACTGTTGTTATAAAGTTTATTTCTTTTTTATTAAGGCCAATTTCTATTAATAATCCCATCATTCTTCTGATTTGATATTTTAAAAATCCGTCTCCAATAAATTTAAATTCAACTAAATTACCTTTCTTTGTAACTATTATATCATATATTGTTCTTTCGAAGTCCTTTAATTCATTCACATCAACACTGCAAAATCCTCTAAAGTTATGTTTCCCAATTAATTCCTTTGACGCCATTATCATTTTATCAAGATCAAGATTTTGACAAAACATTGCGTAATTTCTTTTAAACAAATCAAATTCATCTAACATAATGTAATAACAATACTCTTTTTTTATTGCGCTAAATCTACTATGGAAATTTTCATCCACTTGTTTTACATCAATAATTCTAATATCTATTGGTAAATAAGAATTTAAGCCTCTTAGCCATCCATTACAATCAATATTTAGTGTTGTATCAAAATGTATTACTTGTCCTTTAGCATGAACTGCTTTATCAGTTCGGCCAGCTCCAAATATTTTAATATTTTCCCCTGTCATTTTATAAATGGAGTCAGTTAATGCTTTTTCAATTGTTGGCAAATCATTTTGCGCTTGAAAACCATGATAATTTGTCCCGTCATAAGCAATAACTAATTTAAATCTTTTATTTAACAATTTTAAAGTAAATAACTAAAGCTAAGCATGATAGAGAAATTACAAGCGCTATATAATCTATTGCTTTAAACTTTAATAAATCTAATTTTGTTCTAGGAGCATCAATAATGTATCCCCTTGCCTCCATTGCGTTTGCAAGGTCTTCTGCTCTTTTAAATGATATGACAAACATTGGTACCAAAAGAGAGATTATTTGCATAACCTTATCCTTTAATTTTCCTTCATTAAAATCGACACCTCTTGAGGCTTGTGCTTTCATTATTTTATTAGTTTCATCTAACAATGTTGGAATAAATCTCAAGGTTAATGAAATCATCATTGATATTACACCAACAGGTACTTTAATAACCTTTAATGGTGATATAACTGCAGATATACCATTGTTTATCTCTGTAGACATTGTGGTAAATGTTAATAACGATGTAATACTAATCATCAATATTACTCTTAATAATATATAACCACCTTTTTCTAATCCACCCATATAAATGTTTAATGTATAATTAGTCCAAATAAATTTATCAAAAATAATATAATGTTGAATCATAAATACTGAAGCAAGCATTATTAATAAATAGATAAATTTATATTTAATATACTTTTTTGTTAAATAGTAAATTGCTAATATCACTATTATACTAATAAAATGATATAGCGTTATTTGAAAGTCGATAGAAGCTAAATGTTTTCCTTCTTTACTATAGATAATTTGTAGAACAAATGTAAATAGTAATAAAAACAATATCGCCTTTAATCCTTTAATCATTTTCATCAAAGGAATTTTAGTACTAATAACTAATAATATAAAAACTCCTAAAGAAATTACCATGCTAAGTAAACTTGGTAAAATAAAGATAATTACCATAAACAAAAATGTTAGTATTATTTTTAATCTTGGATCTAGCTTATATATCCAAGAATCTCCTGGAATATATTGTCCAATTGTTATGTTATTCATGATTATTCACCTTCCTTAAAGAAGATAATAAATCATCTATATCAAAATGGTTGTAATCAATTTGATAATTTAATTTACTGTTTATTCTGTCAATGCTATTTAGCACTTCTGGTTTTGTTAATGCTAAACTTTTATAGTTATCATTTTTAAATAATTCTACTTTATCTCCATCATATGCTTTTTGACCATTTTGCATAACGATAATTCTTGAGGCATATTTATAAACAATATTCATATCATGTGATATTAAAATTATTGTTTTACCAAAATCTTTATGTATTTTATAAAACAATTCCATTATCTCTTTAGCACCTTTTGGATCTAATCCTCTTGTTGGTTCATCTAAAACTAATATATCTGGATCATACGCTAGAATACCTGCAATTGCAACTTTTCTCATTTGTCCACCGCTTAAATTAAAGGGGGATTTTTCTAATATTTCTTCAATTCCTAATAGTTTTGCAGCTTCTACAGATTTATTCTTTGCTTCTAAATCTTTGTTTCCAAATATTTTGGGTGCAAACATTATGTCTTTTAAAACTGTTTCTTCAAATAATTGATATTCAGGAAACTGAAAAACAAATCCAACTCTTTTCCTAATTGGTTTTAAAGGAGGGTTTTTCTTTTTCTTTGATGTAATAACATTATCAAATATTTTTATTATTCCTGAAGTAGGTAAAAGTAATGCATTCATATGCTGAACAAGCGTTGATTTACCACTGCCTGTTTGCCCACAAAGTGCAATAAATTCATTTTTTTCTTCAATATATAGATTAATATCTTTAATAGCAACTACACTATCTTCTTTTTTTACACCAGAGTAAAAATGGCTTAAACTTTCAAACTTGATTCCCATAATAACTCCATTAAATCTTTATTTTTAGCTAAATTCTCATCTATTGATGCTGCTTTATATAATTTTAAATTAAAAGGCATATCTAAGTTAGAACTCTCAAGAACATCTGTTTTTTCAAAAATTTCTTGAGGTTTTCCTTCATCAATTATTCTGCCATCTTTTAATACTAAAATTCTATCGCTTAATGTAGCTAAATTTAAATCATGTGTAATTGTAATAATTGTTTTATTGTAGTTGTTTTTTAAATCTTTAATTAATTCTATAATATCTTCTGTTCCTTGTGGATCTAACATTGATGTTGCCTCATCTAGTATTATGACATCACAGTTCATTGCCAAAATACCAGCAATTGCAACTCTTTGCTTTTGGCCTCCACTTAAAGATGATGGTTCTCTTTCTAAATATTCATGCATACCAACTTTTTTGGTAAATTGATCAATTAATTCAATCATTTTCTCTCTTGATATATTTCTATTTTCTAGACCAAATGCAATATCATATTTTACATTATAACCAACAAATTGATTATCTGGATTTTGAAATACAATTCCAACTCTTTTTCTAATTTCATCAACAGTTTTTTCAGTTAATTCAACATCATCATAAAAGATAGTTCCTTGATTAGCTTTTAACAAACCAATTAGTAACTTAGATATTGTAGATTTTCCACTTCCGTTATGTCCGATAATAGAAACCCATTCTTCTTTGGCAATATCAAAAGACACTCCTTTTAAGGCGTGGTCCTCTTTGCTATATGAATAGTCTAAATCTCGAACTTTTATCATTGCATTTTACCTCATCTTATATTATTATAACATAAAAACTACAGCATATAAAGAAAAAACAATTAAGGCATTTACTTAATTTCTTTTAATTTTTCAAATTTAACAGTAAATATATCATTTGCTGCAAGCCTATTATTATCTATATTTCTTAGTTTATATTTTTTTGTTTTTGTGATTATTATTATATCATCATATTTGACCTCTAATTGGTATCTAAGATTCACAAAAAATAACGACGGCTGTTTTGTTAACACGTTAACAATGTCATCTATTTTAATTTTTACTTTTCTAAAATAACTTTTATTTCTATAAATATATTCATCATCACATTCAACCATTTCTTCTGGTGATAATATTCCTAAAGCTTCTTTTAAGTAAAACATATTTATTGAAGCTAATACTATAACAAAAGAAATGAAAAAAAGAGACCTAAGTCTCTTTTGATTATCTTATTCTACGAAAGAAATGATAGCCATTTGAACAGCGTCACCACGGCGAACACCAGTTTTAATTACTCTAGTATATCCTCCGTTACGGTTAACAAATTTAGGCGCAATTTCATTAAATAATTTTTGAATTGCAAAGTTTCCTTCAGCATCCTTTTCAAAACGCACTAATTGTGCAGCTTGACGACGAGAATGTAAAGTATTAGTTTTTCCTAAAGTAACCATTTTATCAGCTAATCTTTTTAATTCTTTGGCTTTTGTTTCTGTTGTTTCAATGCTTCCGTTAAGAATTAAATCTGTTACTAAATCACGTAATAATGCTTTTCTTTGAGCGGCATTACGACGTAGTCTACTATAACCTGCCATAATAAAGTCCTCCTTATTGGATTAGTCTTTTTTGAAGCCTAAACCCATAGCTTCTAATTTTTCTTTGATTTCTTTTAATGACTTACGTCCTAAATTGCGGACTTTCATCATATCTTCTTCACTCTTATTTGTTAATTCTAACACTGTATTTAATGCAGCGCGTTTTAAACAGTTATAAGAACGAACAGATAAATCTAATTCATCAATTGTCATTTCTAACTTGCGGTTGTTTTGATCATCCTCAAGTTCAATCATATAATCTGTACTAACAGCTTTTTCACTTAATTCAACTACAACATTTAAATGTTCAATCATCATTTTTGATGCGCAAGCGATTGCTTCCTTAGCTGAAATAGCACCATTAGTTGTAACTTCGATAGTTAATTTATCATAGTTAGCTGCGTTTTCTCCGCGCGTTTTATCAACACTAAAGCTAACATTAGTTACTGGAGTATAAATAGAATCAATTGCGATTGTACCAACTGAAGCATTATAAATTTTGTTTTTTTCCGCACTTACATATCCTACACCACGGCGAATTGTTAAGTACATACTTAAGTTTCCACCAGCCGCAACTGTTGCGATATGTTGATCTGGATTTTTAATTTCGATATCATTTCCGTGAATAATGTCAGCAGCCGTAACTACTCCTTCACCTTTATGAATTTCAACTGTTGTTTCAAAGTTTGGATCTACTGAATCTACAGCAACTACAACTCTTTTTAAATTTAAAATAATTGTAATAACGTCTTCAACTACACCTTCAACACTTTGGAATTCATGTTGAGCACCATCAATTTTAACATTGACAAATGCTGCACCTGGTAAAGATGACAATAAAATTCTACGTAATGCATTTCCGATTGTAATACCAAATCCTCTTTCTAGAGGAGAAATAACAAACTTACCACTGCTTCCTGATGCTAAATATTCTTCAACATTAGTTCTTGGTTTTTCAAATTTTAATTCCTTCATGGTGGGTCCTCCTGTTTAAAGTTTAATTAATATTCAAAACTATCCTCTTGGACGTTTTGGTGGACGACATCCATTGTGAGGAACTGGCGTTACGTCTCTAATTGATGTGATTTCTAATCCAGCAACTTGTAAAGAACGTATTGCAGCTTCACGACCAGGACCTGGCCCTTTTACTGATACTTCTACTTTTTGAACTCCTTGATCAAGTGCAGATTTTGCACATGCTTCACTCACCATTTGAGCTGCGTAAGGAGTTGACTTACGACTACCTTTGAATCCTAACGCACCTGCACTACTCCAAGAAATAGCATTTCCTGCAGGGTCAGTGATTGTTACGATTGTATTATTGAAAGTCGAGTGAATATGTGCTACACCAACTGGTATATTTCTTTTCACACGACGTTTTGCTACTTTACGTGCCATATTGAATTCCCTCCTTATTTCTTTTTGTTAGCAATTGTGTGTCTAGGACCTTTACGAGTACGTGCATTATTTCTAGTGTTTTGTCCACGAACTGGTAAACCTCTACGATGACGCATTCCACGGTAGCTTCCAATTTCCATTAAACGTTTAATGTTTAATGCAACTTCACGGCGAAGATCTCCTTCAACCTTGAATTTAGCTACTTCAGTACGAATGCGACCTAATTCTTCTTCATTTAAATCTTTTACACGAGTATCTTCATTAACTTTAGCAGCAGCTAAAACTTTTTTAGCTGTTGTGTTTCCAATACCGTATACATATGTTAAAGAAATTACGACTCTTTTTTCTCTTGGAATATCTATTCCTGCTATACGTGCCATTTAAATCGCACCTCCTATTATCCTTGTCTTTGCTTATGTTTAGGGTTTTCACAGATAACCATTACACGGCCTTTTCTCTTGATAACCTTACATTTATCACACATTGGTTTTACTGATGGTCTTACTTTCATCTTAAAATACCTCCAATATTCTTATTACTTACGTCTGTAAGTTATTCTTCCACGTGTTAAGTCATATGTAGACAATTCTACTGTGACTGTATCCCCTGGTAAAATGCGTATGTTATTCATGCGGATTTTACCAGAAACGTGCGCTATAACTTGATGATCATTTTCAAGTTTAACTATAAATTTTGTATTCGGTAAAACTTCTAAAACTTTACCTTCTATTTCAATTACATCGTCTTTAGTTGCCATAATATAGCCTCCTTATTAAAGCTTTGTCAATATTTCATATCCATCATCTGTAACCACAATTTGATGTTCATAATGAGCACTTTTTTTGCGGTCCGCAGTGATAGTAGTCCAATTATCTGATAATACTCTAACTCTCTTAGTACCAGCATTTATCATTGGCTCGATGCAAATTGTCATTCCTGCTTTTAGAATAGGTCCATGACCTTCTATTCCAAAATTTGGAACGATTGGATCTTCGTGTAGGTTTTTACCAATTCCATGACCAGTAAAATCTTCAACTACACCATAACCAAAAGAATTGCAGTAATTGCCAATTGCCGCACTTACATCACTAAGATGAACTCCTGCTTTGACTTTACTTAACCCTAAAAATAGAGCATCTTTTGTAACATCCATTAATTTTTGGTCGGATTCAGATATTTGACCTACTGCGTAAGTCCAAGCTGAATCACCATGATACCCTTTATAACAAGCACAAATATCAACAGCGATTATATCGCCTTCTTTTAAAACTTGTTTTTCACTCGGAATACCATGAACAACTACTTCATTTATTGAAGCGCATATGCTAGCTGGATAACCATGATAACCCTTTGTTGATGGAGTTGCACCATTTTGTACAATAATGCTTTCAACCAATTCATCTAGTTCTTTAGTTGAAATACCTGGTTTAATAACTTTAGCCACCTCTTGATGACATAATGCTACTATTCTTCCAGCTTCTCGCATAAGTTCAATTTCTCTTTGTGATTTAATAGTAATCATTCTTATTTACCTAAAATTTTTTGAATATCGGCGAACACATTTTCAAATGATTGATCACCGTTAACTACTTTTAGTAAATCTTGTTTTTGATAATATGCTAATAATGGAGCAGTTTGATTGTCATATACTTCTAAACGGCTACCAGCTGTTTCGATAGTGTCATCAGCTCTTTGAATAAGTGGCATATTACATATATCACATATTCCTTCTTGCTTTGGTTTGTTAAATTCAACATGGAACGTAGCTCCACAAGTTTTACAAACACGACGACCAACAATACGTCTAATTAAAATACTTGAATCAACATTAACGTCTAACACAACATCTAATTTTACGCCTAACTCTTTTAAAATATTATCTAAAGCTTCTGCTTGTGAAAGGTTACGAGGGAATCCATCTAGTAAAAACCCTTTTTTGCAATCACTTTCAGAAAGTCTTTCTTTGACAATTCCAATTGTTACATCGTCTGGAACTAATTGACCTTTGTCCATATAACTTTTGGCTAAATTACCTAAAGCTGTACCATTTTTCATAGCAGCTCTAAACATATCACCAGTCGAAATATGAGGTATTTGATAAAATTCTTTTATATTTACCGCTTGCGTACCTTTACCAGCACCTGGGCGGCCCATAATTAAAATATTCATTTTATTCACCTATTTATTAATCAATAAACCCTTTATAATCATTTGATTTAGAATCAGTTTCTAATTGTTTAGCAGTTTCAATAGCAACACCTACAACGATAAGTAAAGATGTTCCTCCAATTGTAATTGCTGAAGCTTCACTAGCAGTGAAACCAAAACTCTTTGAAACAATAATTGGCACTAAAGCAATAAATGCTAAATACGTTGCTCCAATTAATGTAACTCTAAATAAAATACGTGATAATTGATTTTTTGTATCTTCCCCTGGACGGTATCCTGGAATATATGCATTTTGTTTTGCTAAATTATCACTAATCTTATCAGGATCTACTTGTAAAAACGAATAGAAGAATGAGAAAAATAATATTAATAATACATAAATAACTAACCCAATAATTTTTTGGTAGTTAAATATTTGATCAATCCAATATGCTCCTTGACTACTTGTAGTAGAAAGACCCATGATCCCAACAATTGTTAAAGGAATACTTAAAATTGTTGATGCAAAAATTACCGGAATAACTCCTGCACTATTTAATTTAATAGGAACGTCAGATCCCGAATTCATATTAGCTTGACGATTTGCGTATTGCACTGGAACTCTACGTTTTGCAGCTTCAAAGAATACTACCATTAAAATCATTGCAATATATAATAAAATAATTGCGATATAACAAATAATATTAGCAGCTGTAATACCTGCAGCAATATACTTAGAGTGTAAAGCTCCAAACATTGCAGGAATTGAAGATATAATACCAGCACTAATGATCATAGATGAACCATTACCTACTCCATGACGTGTAATTAAATCTGCTAACCACATTGTAAATGCAGAACCAGCAGTGATAACAACAGCCATGTAAATATAAAATAACCAATAACTATTGCGGTGAGCTAATGCTCCTGCAACTAAAATATTTTCTGGTCTTGTTCCTAGTCCAAATAATAATGCTAACGCTTGAATTAATGCTAATACAACTGTTGCATAACGTGTAACACGGTTAAGTTTTTGTTTTCCAACTTCACCTTGTTCGCTCCATTCTTTTAAAGAAGGGAATATCATTTGAATCATTTGAACAACGATAGATGCTGTGATATATGGAGATATACCAAGAGCTAATATTGAAAACTTAGAAAGTCCTCCACCACTAAATGTATTTAAGATAGTTAGGAAATCATTTCCTGTTAATATACTACTGATTGCAGTAGTATCAATTAATGGAACAGGAATATAAGTTCCTAATTTAAATACTAATAATAGTAGGAAAGTGACTAAAAGTTTAGTTATAATTTGTGGATTACTAAATATTTTCTTAAGTGTACTAATCACCTTAGATCACCTCTACAGTTCCGCCAGCTTTTTCGATTGCTTCTTTTGCGCTTGCAGAAAACTTATGAGCTTTTACAGTTAACTTTTTATCTAAGTTACCTTGACCTAAAATTTTTACACCATCAAACATTTTTGTAACTAAACCAGCTTCGCATAACGTAGCTACTGTTACAACAGAATCATTTTCAAAACGGTTTAAATCATTTAAATTAACAACAGCGTATTCTCTACGATTAACGTTGTTAAATCCTCTTTTAGGTAAACGTTGGAATAAAGGCAATTGCCCTCCTTCAAATCCTGGGCGAACTCCACCACCTGAACGTGAGTTTTGTCCTTTTTGTCCTTTTCCTGAAGTTTTTCCTAATCCACTTCCAGTTCCACGGCCAAGACGTTTTTTACTGTGTCTTGCTCCTTCTACTGGTTTTAACTCATTTAACATAGTAAGGCACCTCCTTATTATTTTTGTACAACTTTTACTAAATGGCTGATTGTAATAATCATACCTTTGATTGCTTCATTTTCTTCTTTTGTAACTGTTTGACCAATTTTAGTTAATCCTAATGCTTTTGCAGTTCTAACTTGATTTGGTTTACGTCCGATTAAACTTTTTACTAAAGTAATTTCATATGTCATGTTATTCACCTAAAATTTCCTTTACAGTTTTTCCACGTAATGCAGCTACAGTTTCAGCAGTACGACAATTTTTTAATGCTTCAAATGTCGCTCTAACCATGTTAATTGGTGTAGCTGATCCTAAAGATTTTGATAATATATCGCTAATTCCAGCAAGTTCTACTACAGCACGAACTGGTCCTCCAGCAATAACTCCTGTTCCTTCACTAGCAGGTCTTAATAAAACTCTACCAGCTCCGTAAACACCTGTGATAGTGTGAGCAATAGTTGTATTAACTACTGTTACATTTATCATATTTTTCTTTGCACTTTCGATGGCTTTTTTAATTGCATCTGGTACTTCTAGTGCTTTTCCTGTACCAAAACCAACATTTCCTTTTTTGTCTCCAACTACTACTAAAGCAGAGAAACGGAAACGTCTACCACCCTTAACAACCTTTGTTACACGATTAACAGCAACAACTCTTTCTTCGTATAAAGATTCTTCTTGTCTTTCGTTACGTTCACGTTCTTGACGCATGTGAGATTTCCTCCTTTTTAGAATTCTAATCCAGCTTCGCGAGCTGCGTCAGCTAGAGCTTTAATACGTCCATGATATAAATATCCACCACGGTCGAATACTACAGATTTAACATTTAATGCTTGAGCTTTTGCAGCAATTGATTTTCCAACTAAAACAGCAGCTTCAACATTTCCTCCGTTTTTTGCTTCACTTTCAAGAGAAGAAGCACTGCATAATGTTACTCCTTTAACATCATCTATTAATTGAGCATAGATTTGTTTGTTTGAACGGAAAACATTTAAACGAGGTTTTTCAGAAGTTCCTGAAATGTTTTGACGAATACGTAAATGTCTTTTTTGACGTTTAGTATTACTTGAAACTTTAGTTACCATATTTTATAGTACTCCTTTCTTATTATTTCTTAGCAGTTTTACCTTCTTTACGACGGATTCTTTCATCTGAATAACGGATTCCTTTTCCTAAATAAGGTTCAGGTTTACGTTGTTCACGAATCTCTGCCGCAAATTGGCCAACTACTTCTTTATTAGCACCAGAAATAACTATTTGAGTATTTTTTGGTAACTCAACTGTTACTCCTGCTGGAATTTCGAAATCTACACCATGTGAGAAACCTAATGCTAAAACAAGTTTTTTACCTTGTAATGTAGCACGGTACCCAACACCGTTCATTTCTAATTGTTTTTTAAATCCTGTTGATACACCAACAATCATGTTGTTTAAAAGAGCACGAGTTGTTCCATGAACTGCTCTAATAAATTTAGTGTCATTAGGACGAGATACTGTAATTGTAGATCCTTCTACATTTATACTAAGTTCATTATTGAACTCTTTGCTTAATTGTCCTTTAGGCCCTTTTACTGTTACAACATTTCCTTCAGCAATATCAATTGTTACTCCTGCTGGAATGTCGATAACCTTGTTACCAATACGAGACATTTAAAACACCTCCTGTTTTATGATTACCAAACGTAAGCTAAAACTTCTCCACCGATATTTAATTTTCTAGCATCTTTATCTGCCAT
Organism: Anaeroplasmataceae bacterium; assembly: GCA_031550255.1. Classification (GTDB taxonomy): domain Bacteria; phylum Bacillota_I; class Bacilli_A; order Acholeplasmatales; family Anaeroplasmataceae; genus JAVBOS01. Next base: position 13,865 of record JAVBOS010000043.1, read on the forward strand.
AACACCATGAGAAGTTGAAATAATTGCGATTCCAAGTCCGTTTAAAACTTTTGGAAGTTCTTCGCATTGAGCATAAACTTTAAGACCTGGCTTACTAATTCTTTTTAGGCCTTTTATAACTCTTTCATTTTTAATTGAATATTTTAATGTTACAGTAGTATTAGTTTTACCTTCTTTTGTAACATTTTTGAAATCAGCGATATAACCTTCTTTTTTCATAACTTCTAACATAGCTGTTTTTAAGTTAGATGCAGGCATTTCAACTGTTTCATGACGCATTTGATTTGCATTTCTAATGCGTGTTAGCATATCCGCAATTGGATCTGTCATAACCATATATTATTGTCCTCCTTCCAAAAATGGAAAAATAATTTTTCTATTACCAACTTGCCTTTTTTACACCAGGAATTTGTCCTTTGTAGGCTAATTCACGGAAACAAATACGACATAGCTTAAATTTACTAATTACTGCATGCGGTCTTCCACAGCGTTCACAACGTGTATATTCACGTACAGCAAATTTAGGCTTTCTGTGGTTTTTAGCAATTAATGATTTTCTTGCCATTGTAGTTTTCCTTTCTTATTTCTTGTAAGGCATACCCATTAAACCTAATAGTGTACGACCTTCTTCATCTGTTTTAGCTGTTGTAACAACAACAATATCCATTCCACGAACTTTTTTCACCTTATCAAAATTGATTTCTGGGAAAATTAATTGTTCTTTGATTCCTAATGTGTAGTTTCCGCGACCATCAAAAGAGTTTGCAGAAATACCGTGGAAGTCACGAACACGTGGTAATGCGATTGCAGTTAATTTATCAAGGAATTCATACATTTTTTCCCCTCTTAAAGTAACTTTACATCCAATTGGCATACCTTCACGTAATTTGAAGTTAGCAATTGAATTTTTCGCTCTTGTAACAACTGGTCTTTGACCAGAAATTAAAGCTAATTCTTCTACAGCGTCATCTAATACTTTAGAGTTAGCAACTGCGTCACCACATCCCATATTAATAACGATTTTTTCAATTTTTGGAACTTCCATTGTTGAAGTGTAGTTAAATTTTTTAGTTAATTCTGCTTTAACAGAAGTTTCATACTTTTCACGTAAACGATTCATATCTGTTTACCTCCTCTCCAAATTATTTATCTAATACTGTACCAGATTTTTTAGTAACACGAACTTTAGTTCCGTCAGCATTTACTTTAACGCCAACACGAGTAGGTGTATTTGTTTTAGGATCTAGTATCATAACATTGCTTACATGAATTGGAGCTTCTTTTTCAACAATGCTACCTGATTGATTTTGTTGAGTTGGTTTTTGGTGTTTCTTAATTTTGTTAACACCTTCAACGACAACGCGATCTTCTTTTGGATAAACTGCTATAACTTTTCCAGTTGTAGGAACTTTGTTCCCCTTCTTATCAGTTGTATATTTATCCTTACCAGTAGTTACAACTACTGTATCACCTTTTTTAATTTGCATTTGTGTTTACCTCCTTATAGTACTTCCGGAGCTAAAGATACGATTTTCATATAATTCTTATCGCGTAATTCTCTAGCCACTGGTCCGAAAATACGAGTTCCACGTGGATTTAAATCTTCTTTTATAATAACTGCTGCATTTTCATCAAATTTAATATAAGAACCATCTTCTCTTCTTACACCATATTTTGTACGAACTATAACAGCCTTTACAACATCACCTTTTTTAACGATTCCATTAGGTGTTGCTTTCTTAACAGTACATACTACAATATCACCAACATTAGCGAATTTATGAGTAGTACCTCCTAATATTTTGAATATAAGTAACTCACGAGCACCTGAGTTATCAGCTACGGCAAGTCTACTTTCTTGTTGAACCATGAGAGTACCTCCTTTCAGGACTAATATTATTGAACTTTTGCTTTAACTACTTCAACTAAAACGAAACGTTTAGTAGCAGATAAAGGACGTGTTTCCATGATTGTTACAACATCACCTAAGTTAGCAACATTGTTTTCATCATGAGCATGTAACTTTGTAGTTTTTTTCATACGTTTACCGTATAATCTGTGAGTTGTAAAATTTTCAATCTCAACAGTGATTGTTTTATTCATTTTTGTAGAAACAACTGTTCCCATGAATGTTTTACGTATATTACGTTCCATGTTACATCCTCCTATTCAGCTCTCTCAGTTAGAATAGTTTTCATTCTCGCAATTGTTTTTTTAACAACATTAACGCGAGCTGTCTTTTCTAATTGACCAATAGCTAATTTAAATTTTAAATCAAATAACTCTTCTTTTAATTCAACGATTTTAGCGTTGATTTCTTGAGTTGATAATTTACGAATATCAGTAGTTTTCATTATTCATTACCTACTTTTTTTACAATTTTAGTTGTGATTGGAAGTTTATGCATAGCTAAACGTAAAGCTTCTCTAGCAACTTCTTCACTTACGCCACCAACTTCGAATAAAATAACTCCAACTTTAGCAACTGCAACCCAAGCTTCTGGAGATCCTTTTCCTGATCCCATACGTACTTCTAATGGTTTTTTAGTTTTAGCTAAGTGTGGGAACACTTTAATCCAAACTTGTCCTTGACGTTTCATATAACGAGTAATCGCGATACGGGCAGCTTCGATTTGACGGCTTGTTAACCATCCACCTTCAGTTGCCATTAATCCGAATTCACCAAATACTATTTCAGTTCCAGCTTTTGCTTTTCCTTCATAGCTTACTCTGTGCGGACGACGGTATTTAGTTCTTTTAGGCATTAACATAATTATTTTCCTCCTTTAGAACTTTTTCCTGGTTTTGCTGTACCTTCTGCTCTAGCAGGTCTTTCAGTTCTTTCAGCTTTTTCTACTGGTTTTTTAGCTTGTTTTAAATTTAAGATTTCACCTTTGTAAATCCATACTTTAATTCCAAGTTTACCATATGTAGTTAATGCTTCAGCAACAGCATAATCAACATCAGCGCGTAATGTATGTAAAGGTACTTGACCTTCATTATACCCTTCGCTACGAGCCATTTCTGCTCCACCAAGACGACCAGAAATTAATGTTTTAGCTCCTTTTGCTCCCGCTTTTAAAGCTCTTTGAATAGCAACTTTTTGTACACGACGGAAAGATGCACGAGCTTCTAATTGTTCAGCAATTGATTTAGCAACTAAAACAGCGTCTAATTCAGGTCTTTTAACTTCTACTATGTTTAATACGATTTCTTTTTTTGTTAAATAAGATAATGTTGAAACAGTAGCATTTTTTGTTTCTCCATCACGACCAATTACGATACCAGGTTTAGCAGTATGTAATGTTATTTTAATGCGATCCTTATTTGCACCTTTAAGACGTTCAATTACGATTTTAGAAACTTGAGCTTTCGCATAAGTTTTTTCTAAATATTTACGAATTTTAATGTCTTCATGTAATAAGTCTGCAACATCATTTTTATCTGCATACCATGAGGCTTCCCAATCACGGTTGATTCCAACGCGCAATCCGACTGGACTAACTTTTTGACCCATCTGCTTCTCCTCCTTATTCTCTTTCTGCAACAACTACAGTGATGTTGCAAGTTCTTTTTTGAATAACGTCGCCTCTACCTTTAGCACGAGGTAACATTCTTTTCATTCTTGGACCATCAGTTACGTAAATTTCTTTTACGAATAACTTAGTTGGATCCATATTGTTGTTGTGTTCTGCATTAGCGCAAGCTGATTTAACAACTTTAACTACTGCTTCACAAGCTCTTTTGTTTGTTAATTTTAAGATTGCATAAGCTTCTCTTACGTCTTTTCCACGGATTAAATCAACAACTAAACGAGCCTTGCGAGGTGTTTGACGCACCGTTGATGCAACTGCTTTTGCTTCCATTTTGATTTCCTCCTTGACTATTTCTTAGCTTTCTTATCTTCTTTATCGTGACCACGATAAGTTCTTGTAGGAGCGAATTCTCCTAATTTATGACCTACCATATCTTCTGTCACATAAACTGGAACGTGTTCTCTTCCGTTATAAACAGCAATTGTTAATCCAACAAATGCTGGGAAAATTGTCGAACGACGTGACCAAGTTTGAATTACTTTTTTATCACCTGAGGCATTATGCGCTTCCACTTTTTTCATTAAGTGGTCATCACAGAATGGTCCTTTTTTAATTGAACGAGCCACAGTATTTCCTCCTTCCGATTACGGATTATTTAGCATTTCTTCTACGAACAATTAAATTTGTAGAAGATTTCTTAGTTTTACGAGTTTTAACACCCATATGTTTTTTACCCCATGGAGTAAGTGGTGCAGGACGCCCAATTGAGTTCTTTCCTTCTCCCCCTCCGTGTGGATGGTCGTTAGGGTTCATAACAGCTCCACGTACTTCAGGACGTTGACCCATGTGACGAGCTCTACCGGCTTTACCTATAACAACTAATTCGTGTGATTCGTTTCCAACTTCACCGATTGTTGCTTTACAAGTTGATAATACTTTACGTACTTCTCCACTTGTTAATCTTACTAATACATATCTATCTTCACGTCCTAAGATTTGAGCTGACGCACCAGCACTACGTGCCATTTGTCCACCCTTACCAGGATGTAATTCGATATTGTGAATTACTGTACCAACTGGAATATTTCCAATAGCAGATGCATTACCTACTTTAATATCGATATTATCTCCAGAGATAATTTCCATACCTACAGTTAATCCTTTTGGAGCGATAATATATCTTTTTTCTCCATCAGCATAAACTATTAAAGCGATATTTGCAGTTCTATTTGGATCGTATTCGATTGTGGCAACTTTACCAACGATACCATCTTTATTTCTTTTGAAATCGATGATACGGTATTTTCTTTTAACTCCTCCACCTTGATGACGAACAGTTATTCTTCCTGTGTTATTACGTCCACCTTTACTTTTGATAGGTGCAAGTAATGACTTTTCAGGAGTGTCAGTTGTAATTTCTTCAAATGTTAAAACTGATCTGTTACGTGTTCCAGGTGTTGTAGGTTTATATGTTCTAACCGCCATGACGATTTTCCTCCTAAATTACTAAATTTCGAAAGCGTCGATCTTTTGACCAGCTTCTAATTGACAAATTGCTTTTTTATAAGCAGATGTTGTACCAGCATGTACACCAACTCTTTTTGCTTTTGGTAATACATTAATAGTCGCAACACTTAAAACTTTTACTTTAAAAATTGTTTCAACTGCATTTTTGATTTCAATTTTATTAGCAGTTTTAGAAACTCTAAAAGTATACTTATTAAATTCTTCTTTAAGTTTCATTGATTTTTCAGTAATGATTGGTCCTTGAATAATTTCATATAATTTAACATTTTTCATATTATTGTAGAACCTCCTCGAAATATTTTACTGATCCTTCAGTAATAACTAAATTTGCATAACATAAGATATCATATACTGATGTGTGGTTTGCGGCACAAACGAATACACCAGGAATATTGCTTGAACTTAATACTAATTCCTCAGTTAAGTTTTCAACAACTACTAAAGTTTTACCTTCAACTTTAATATCTTTTAAGAATTGAACAAAGTTTTTAGTTTTGATTTCATTAAATTGAATGTTATCAACTGCAACTAATGTTCCATTTACTACTTTTGATGATAATGCAGATTTTAAACCTAATTGAGCAACTTTTCTGTTAACTTTAACTGCATAACTTCTTGGATGAGGACCAAAAGCCACTCCTCCACCAACCCATTGCGGAGCACGAATAGATCCTTGACGAGCACGTCCAGTTCCTTTTTGTCTCCATGGTTTGCGTCCACCACCACGAACTTCCATACGAGTTTTAGTATCGTGTGTTCCTTGGCGCATTGCAGCTCTTTGAGCATTAACAACATCGTACACTACTTGTTGATTAGGTTCAATTCCGAAGATTTCATCGTTTAATTTTAAATCTTTTACCTTTTCTCCAGATTGATTTAATAATGCGATAATTGGCATATATAAATCTCCTTTCTATAAATTTTAGAATTATTTACTAGTTTTAACAGCTGTTCTTACATAAACTAGACCTTGTTTAGGTCCAGGAACGTTTCCTTTAATTAAAAGAACGTTTCTTTCAGTATCTACAGCAGCAACAACTAGATTTTGTAATGTTCTTGTTACGTGACCCATATGACCAGGCATTTTCTTACCTTTCATATTTCCTTTAATAGCTCCCATAGAACCGATACCTCTGTGGTAACCAGATCCATGCGCAGCAGGTCCTGTTTTGTGATTATAGCGTTTGATAGTACCGGCAAATCCTTTACCTTTTGATGTACCAGTTACATCCACCATTTCTCCACTTGTAAAAATATCACATTTAACTTCTTGACCAACGTTATAAGAAACTAATTCGTTATCTGATCCATCGACTTCTGAGAAACGAATTTCTCTTATGAAGCGCTTAGGAGCAGTATTAGCTTTAGCAACATGCCCTTGTTCAGGTTTGTTACTTAATGATTCACGTTTGTCTTCGTAACCAACTTGCACAGCAACATATCCATCATTTTCTAACGTTTTTTGTTGTAAAACGACGTTTGGTGTACAGTCAACTACTGTTACTGGCACTAAATTTCCAGCTGCATCGAAAATTTGAGTCATGCCCAATTTTCTTCCTAAGATTCCCTTAGCCATGAGTTATACCTCTTTCTTTAAATTATTTTTTTAAAACGATATCTACACCACTTGGTAGATCAATATGCATTAAAGCATCAATTGTTTGTGGAGTTGGATCCACAATTTCAATTAATCTCTTATGAGTTCTACGTTCGAATTGTTCACGTGAATCTTTATTAACGTGAGGTGAACGTAAGATTGTAAAGATTTCTTTTTCAGTTGGTAATGGAATTGGACCATTAACTGCTGAACCTGTTTTCTTTACGCTATCAACAATTTTCTTTGCTGATTGATCTAATAATCTGTGATCATAAGATTTTAAACGAATTTTGATTTTTTCTTTAGACATTTTGTATTACTCCTTTCGCCTATAATCAATGTATAGACTTGCTCCACAGGAAAACTTGATAACAAATACGCGTATAACGACAACGCCCATCCGTGTATCAACAACCTCCCACTTCACAGCCATATTTTTTGTCTGTAAGACTAGAATATTATATAATAAAAAAAAGCCTTTTGCAAGACTTTTTTTATAAAATTTAAAGTTTTCTATAAAATAATTTTGATTACATTTAACGTTTGACATTATTCTTCAAAATAGTCTTTAACAACAACTTCCAATGATTTAACCGAAGATACGCTGACACTAAAATTCCTTATTCCAATATTTAAAAACATTCTAGTTACTTCTTCTACTGAAGCCAATTCTCCACAAACGGATAAACAAATATCATTATTCTTACAAAATAGAACTACACTTTGCAATCTAAAAATCAAATCATTAATATATCTGCTATAATTTGACATTTCATCTCTTGATATATGATATAGTTCTGAAGTTAAATCATTTGTTCCCAATGAAATGAAATCAACATCTTTAAATTTGTCCAAATTATCTAAAGCAAGCTTAGTCTCTAACATCATACCTATTTCTATTTTAGAATCGTTTTTTAATTGTTCTTGAATTCTAAAAACCAAAT
>JAVBOS010000019.1:0-9186 GCA_031550255.1 Anaeroplasmataceae bacterium
TTTATAATAACTTTTTCATCTTTAATATTAAATCTTTTTTTAAATTCATCAATTGCTTTTTCATTTTTTGCATATTGTTCTAATTTTATACCATTTGAAATGTGTGTTATTGGTGTGTTTGGTGCAATTTTTTGAATACATTTTTGCGAATACAAAGTAGGCGTAATAATAAAGTCTGCATTATTATACATTTTTTTCAGCTGTCTATTAAAAAAAGGAGCAATTAACTTATACATTCTAAAAGAGTTTTTAAAATCTTCAACTGTTGAATGTCCATGAGCAATAACTGGTATATTTTTCTTCTTACATTTTTTTAACAATTTATAGCTTTTACTAAAAACCGTATTTATATGGGCGATATCATATGTATCATTTGGATCTAGTGTGTATTCTATTTTTTGTGATTCTAATGCCATCTTTTGATGGGCTAGCGCTCTACCAATTCCTGATTTTTTTAATGCTTTAGCACCTTCAAAATATAATAATACTTTCATTTTAACACCTCGATATAATTATATCATACTCAAAATGAAATGTTTTATAAAAATTTGAATAAATTAGGGCCTATTCCCTCTTTTTTAATTAACTGAATGATTTTATCTTCTGTATTTTTATCAAAATTCTTATTAGCTAATTTTGCTGCTTTTTTTATTAAGCTGCGAATATTTTCATCATTGTTTAAATCAACGCTTTTAGCTTCATTTACTAATGCAAACACCGCTGCTTGATCAATGTTATTTGATGAAATCAAATCAAATATTTTTTTAATATCCATTTAAAAAACCTCCTAGGCTAATATATGCTAGAAGGTTTCAAAATGTGTTATTCAGATTTAAGTTTTCTATTTAATAATATATTTACAACATCTGTCAATGGTAGTCCATCAAATATAACTCTATATGCCATTTCAATAATTGGCAACTCTAAATTATACTCATTTCCAATTTTAACAGCTGCTTCAATAGTTCTTACACCTTCAATTGCCATCTTAGCATTTTTCATAATACCATCTAATGACTCTCCAGCTCCTATTTTTAAACCAGCTTGAAAATTTCTACTATTTAAACTACTTGCTGTAACGATTAAATCACCAACACCACTTAGTCCATATGCTGTTTCTTTTTTACCACCTAAAGCCTCAACAATTGCAACTATTTCTCTAATACCTCTTGATATTAAAGCCGCTCGTGCATTTTCGCCAAGTCCTAATCCTGATGCAATACCACTTACTACAGCAATAGCATTTTTAATTGCTCCACCTGTTTCAACACCAATAACATCATCAGATGTATAAACACGTAAATATGTATCATTACTAAAAATATTTTGAACTAATAATGCCGCATCATTATCTATTGATGCCGCAACAAGCGTAGTTAATTTTCTTAATATTAATTCTTCAGCATGACTTGGACCAGATAAAACTGTGTATGATTTAATTTTATGTGAATCTATTTCTTGTTCTAGAATTTGTGATATTCTTAGTGATGTAACTGGTTCAATACCTTTACTAACATTGATAAACATTTTAGGAGATGTAACTATCTTATTAATTTCCTTTAAGACGTCTCTCATAAATTTTGTTGGTACACACAAAACAATTATTTCTGCATAATCACAAGCTTCCTTTAAAGAAGTTGTTGCTTTAATATTAGCAGGAATTGTAGCATTAAAGAATGGGTGCTCATGTTTATCATTAATTTTATTCACAAAATCTTGATTTATATCATTAACCAAAACATCATGTGAATTATCACTTAATAATTGTGCAAGTGTCGTTCCCCAAGAACCTCCACCAACCATTGATATTTTCATATCTAGTCCCTCTTTCTTGTAATTAATTTTATTGGTGTTCCATAAAAATCAAAGTTTTTACGTAACTGATTTTCTAAATATCTTTTATATGAGAAGTGAATAAAATCTGGATCATTTACGAATATTGCAAATGATGGTGGTTGAATTCCAACTTGCGATATATAGTAAAACTTAGCTTTTCCGTGATTAAATTCAGCTGGCGGATTCATAGCAATCGCATCAGCAAAGACGTCATTTAAAACTGATGTTTGAACACGTCTATTATAAGCCTCATATGCTTTATTTATTTCTGGAAATAATGTATGAACACGTTTGTTTTCTAATGCACTTAGAAAAACAATTGGAGCATAATCTAAATATTTAAAATTTTCTCTAATTTTCTTAATCCATTCATCCATTGTTTTTGAATCTTTATTAACTGTGTCCCATTTATTTATAACAATAAGACATGGTTTATGGTATTCATCTGCATATTGAAATATATGTTTATCTTGCTCGATAAACCCTGTTTCTGCATCGAATACCATAATAACGACATCGCTTCGTTCTATAGCATCTACCGTTCTTATAACACTATATTTTTCGGTGTTTTCGTATATTTTACCTTTTTTACGTAAACCAGCAGTATCAATAACAACATAGTCTTTGCCATATGCTGTAAATTTCGTATCAATAGCATCTCTTGTTGTTCCTGGTATATTAGAAACAATTACCCTTTCATCATTTAACAATGTATTTGTTAATGATGATTTACCTACATTTGGTCTTCCGATTAAGCAAAATTTAATTGTGTCATCACTATACTTTGTGTCGACACCTTCAGGGATTGCTTCAATAATTCTATCAAGTAAATCCCCAACTCCAACTCCATGCGTACTACTTACTGGAATTGGATCTCCAAAGCCTAAAGAATAAAATTCAAAAGCTCTATCTCTAAATTTTTGATCATCAACTTTATTAACAGCCAATATAACAGGTTTTTTAGTTTTATATAATATTTTAGCAATATACTCATCATCATCTGTTACACCATTACGACAGTCAGTAACCATTACAATGATATCAGCTTCATTCATTGCTATTTCTGCTTGAGCCTTAATTTCTGTTAAAAAAGGGGCATCGGATAATTCGATTCCCCCAGTGTCAATAACATTGAATTCTTTTGACAACCAAGAAGATTTTGCATAGATTCTATCTCTAGTAACACCTGGTTGGTCATCAGTGATAGATAATCTTTGGCCTATTATTCGGTTAAATAATGTAGATTTACCAACATTTGGTCTCCCTACGATTGCAACTTTAGCCAACAATTTAATCACCTACAATCTTATTTTTTTAGAACGTTTTTGAATAAATCCCCTAAAGTAGTATTTACTGCTTCTTCAGTTTGTGTACTCATATATTTTTCAAATTGTTCACGTTCAACTTTATTATGATATTTTTTAACGCTTACCACTAATTTCCATTCTCTTGGATTAATATCAATGATAGTTCCTTTAACTAAGTCTCCAACTGAATAGTAGTCTTCAACCTTAGAGCTATTTCCTTCAAATACTAATTCTCCCGCTGGAATAAATCCATCAACACCTAAACAACTAACTACTAATCCTTTTGAATTAACAGCTGTAACTGTAGCTTCAACTTCATCATATTGTTTAGCAGTTACTCTTGACCATGGATTATCGATTAAAGCTTTTTTAGATAAACTAATTTTTTCTTTTTTACTATCCATTGCTAAAATAGCAACTTCTAAAGTATCACCAAATTTTAAACTTGCCATTAAATTATCATTTGGATTCCAAGAAAATTCACTTGTATGTAATAATCCAGTAACATGTTCATTTAATTGAAGAATAACTCCAAATGGCATTTTTTGAGCAACTTTAGCTTTAACAGTTTCTCCAACTTTGTGTTCTTTCGCATATTCTTCATATGGTGTAAGTAATAAAGCTTTTCTTGATAACTCTAAACGTCCATTTTCTTTTTTAATTACTTTAACTTCTATTTCATCGCCAACTTTAATAGCATTTTGAATTTTATCAATAAAAATATGTGATAATTGATTGAATTTTAATAATCCTTGGTTATATTCAAATTTAACAAAGGCACCATAATTTTCAACTTGTGTAACTACACCTTTTAAAACATCCCCAACTTGAATTTTATCTATTTCTTTGGCTCTATTTTCTTGATAAATTTCACGTTCTATAACTCTTCTTGAAACAACTCCAGAACGTTTGCGTTCGTCAATTTCCATTATTCTTACTTCTAATTTTTGACCAACTTGACAATTTTCAACTTGACTTTCTGGTAAGAAAAATTCAAATCCATTATAAGCAACAATAAATCCTTTATTAATTGCTTTTTTAACTTCAACTATAACATTATCTTTGCTTTCAACTTTTCCTTGAATAGCAGAAAAGTTTTCTTTACGAATTTGATTCATTCTTGTTAATAGAATAATTCCATTTTCTTCATCAACTTTTGTAACTTCACAAGTAACTTCATCATTTAACTTAACAATTTCAAAGAAATTATTAACAGTCTTATCTTGTGTAAAATGTTCTAAATAAATTTTACCTTCTGTAAAGTAATTAACATCTACTAAAACATACTTTTCTTTAATTTCTACAATTTTCCCAACTACTACATCTTTGACTTTAATCTTTCCAGGAAGTTTAACGTCTTTCATTGTACTTATTTCACTCATATTATTTTTTCCTCTCATTTACTAGTTCTATAATTTTATTACACACTTCATCAATACTAAGTGTTGTTGTATCCACTAATATCGCATCACTTGCTTTTCTTAAAGGTGAATTTTCACGATTTGAATCTTTATAGTCTCTTTCTAATAAATCATTATAAACATCTTCATATTTAATTTCCGGATGCTTTTCCTTTATTTCAAGCATTCTTCTTTTAGCTCTTTCTTCTGGGGTTGCTGTTAAGAATATCTTAATATTAGCATTCGGTAATACAACAGAACCAATATCTCGCCCATCCATTACTACCTGTCCTATTGATGCAGAAATTCTTTGAAAGTGAACCATTTTATCTCTAACAATTTTGTAACTAGAAACTAGTGATACATTTTTTGTTACAACATCACTACGAATTTCATGACTAACATCAATATTATTCAAGTATATTTTATTATCTGTATAACACACTGATATCTCATCTACAAATTTAAACTCAGATTCATTTTCTAAATTTATTTTGCGATTTAGTGCCTCCAAAGTAACTGCACGATACATTGCTCCAGTATCAATATGTACAAATCCCAATTTTTTAGCTACTAAACTACTAATTGAAGATTTTCCGCTACCAGCAGGACCATCAATGGCTACTTGAAAGTTAACCATAAATTCCACACCTTTTCTTAAATAATCTTTTAAGATTATATCATACTAACTACTAAAACACAATAAATATTAAAAAAAACAAATAGCATAAAATGCTATTCATTTCTTTTCTATTTACTATAAAGTTGCTTAATTTCATGAATTTTTAAAGCTCTATAATCTCCAACACCCATATCTTCAATAGATATTCCCGCAAACTTAACTCTTTTTAATTTTTTTACAGGATGACCAACTTTTTCAAACATTTTTCTTACTTGATGATTTCTACCCTCAGTGATTAAAAGTCTAACTGAAGAAGAATTTTTTTCTTTATCAGTACTTTCAACTGTAACAGTAGCCCTTTTAGTCATTACACCATCAATTTCAACACCACGCATTAATTTTGCAATTTGGTCAATTGTTAACATACCTTCTATCCTTGCGATATATTCTTTTTCAACATTATTGCTTGAATTAAGTAATCTATTAGCTAATTCTCCATCATTCGTTAATATTAATGCTCCAGAAGTCTCGTAATCTAATCTTCCAACTGGAAATATTCTTTTATCCAAATGTTCTGGTAAAATAAGATCTAAGACTGTTTTTCTATTTTTTTCATCTTTTGTTGTTGTTACATAACCTGTAGGTTTATTTAATAAATAATAAACAAACTCTTCTTTAGCAAGTAACTTACCGTTAACATAAACAACATCTTTTTTTGATACCTTAGTACCTAGTTCTGTAACTACTACTCCGTTTACAGTAACTTTTCCTGATGTAATTAGTTCTTCACATTTTCTACGTGAAGCTACACCACATTCAGCCATATATTTTTGTAATCTTTCTTGATTATTTTCCACTGTTATCACCAGTGGTATTATACATTAATATAGCTTTAATTACAAGAAAGATATTTATAAGATATAAAACAACAAAATACAAAGTAGAAAACAAAATATATCTGTTAATAATCCAACCTTTATTGTATATCGATAATTCAAAATTCCTACTGAGCCAAAATATAAGGCTACTATATAAAAAGTTGTATCAGTAGATGCTTGCATTATTGATGAGACCATAGCTGCATTACTATCAACACCATATGTTTCAAAGCAATCAATCATAAAGCTCATTGAGGCATTTGATGAAAATGGTTTAAATATTGCTTGTATAATTATTTCTATTGGAAAATTCTTTAATCTAACTACGTCTTGGATTAATCCAGAAGCATTTAAAACATTGACTGCCACATACATACTTAATAAAAAAGGAAGGATTTGTACTGAAGTTTGAATACCTTCTTTTGCTCCAATTATAAAGGAATCATAGGCATTTTTCTTTTTTAAAAAAGAGTATGTAAAAATAACAAAAACTAAAACGGGAATAAAATAATAGCTAATTTGCATATTTTTTAAATAATCCATTAATCAATATAGTAAATGATAATGTTAAAAAACAAATTATTAGCATATAAGGAATCATTAAGGTACTATTAGCACTACCATATGATTGTCTAAGCGAAATTACTGTAGATGGTATAATACATAATCCACTTGTATTTATAGAAATCATTGTTATCATACTTTTACTCGCCACCTCTTGATTGTTATTTAACCGTTTCAGTTCTTTCATTGCCTTTAAACCAAACGGAGTGGCTGCACTTCCAATCCCCATTAGATTAGCAGCAAAATTCATACTTATATAATCTAAAGCTTTTTCATCTTTCGAAATTTCTTTAAAAAGTGGTGAAATGATCTTTTTTAATACCTTAGTCATCAACTGAAGTAATCCACTATCTTTACAAACTTCTAATATTCCAGACCAAAAAATTAGTAAACATGTCATTTCAAAAAAAATTAATACTCCATCTTTTGGAGCTGACAGCAATGTTTTAGTTATTTCATCAACTCTATTTGTTAATAGACCATATCCTATTCCTAAGATAAATAATAATATAAAAATAATGTTTACCATTTTATCACCTATTTAAGACTATGCTTAAAACTTATTTTTTATTTATTCTTTTTTGACTAATTTAATATCTGATAAATTAATTATTTCATTTTCTATATATACTATCATTTGACATGAGTCTTTATTTACCCTAAATTTAACATTTACTTTATCTAATTCTTTTTTTGTTAAAAGCATTTCGTAATCTTTTTCAATATCGATTAAATAATTAAATTCTTTTATTTGTGTGTCATACTTTCCTTTATCTATTATCTTATAATTTTTATAATTCTTAACTTCTTCTGATAATCGTTTATGTGTTTGCCAGTCATTTGAATCATTAATCGTTACAATTACAACTTCATGTGCATTTACATTTGCTACACTTACTAATATTCTTCCTGCTTTTTTTGTATACCCAGTCTTACCACCTATAAAAGTATCATACCCAGTAATAAGTTTGTGTTTATTAGTCCATAAATAAGCATTATTTTTAGTTTTAGAACGATAACTTTTTGTACTTGTTATCATTCTAAAATGTTCATTTTCCATTGCTTTACATGTCAAAAGTGCCATATCATAAGCAGTTGATAAATTAAATTCTTTTGTATCAAGTCCACTAGCATTAGAAAATGTCGAGTCTTTCATTCCTATTTTTTTAGCTGTTTCATTCATTTGAATAATAAATTCTTCTTTATTACCAAAAGTAAAACGAGAAATAGCATTTGCGGCATCATTTCCACTTCTAAGCATTAACCCATATAATAAATCTAAGAATAAAACTTCATCATTTTCTTCTACATATATTTTTGAACCTTCAATTAATGTGTCCTCTTTTTCTATTTTTACTAAATCAAAAAGATTAGCATTTTCAATTCCAACTAAACATGTCATTATCTTTGCAGTTGAGGCAACTAAACTTTTATTATGAATGTTATTTCCTTTTAAAATTCTTTTGGTTTGAATGTCCATCATTATATAACTTGAACCTTGAGCATTTACATTAATGTTTACTGTAAATAAAGTTAAAACAAATACAAAAACTACAAAAAATTTTTTCATCTTTATCATCTCAAAAATATATATAAAAAAACTAGCAAAAATATGCTAGTTTTATTGATTATTATTTTCCTCATCTTCGACAAATTCAGAAACAGTAACGTTTAATTTATTAATTCTTCTTTCATCCATATCAACAACTTCAAAACAAATATTCTTAGAAAAATCTGTATATTCGTTGTCTTCTTCATCCTTACGAGTGTAGTTAGAAACATAATTCATTTTATATCCTACTTCAGGAATTGATTCAGTAGATTCAAATATCCAAGAAGAAATTTTATTAGCAACATCTGGAGCATTACCAATTTCTAATTCTTCAAACAAATCTTCAACGTACATTTCACCATCAACAATATATGTATTATCATCAACTTTTTCTATTAATGATAAATCCGATGGTTCTTCATCATGCTCATCAAAAATTTCTCCAACTATTTCTTCTAGACAGTCTTCCATTGTAACTAATCCTAAAGTATCTCCATATTCTCCACTTACAATGGCAATATGTGTCTTAACCTTTTGTAATTCATGAATTAAAGCTCCAACAGTCATGGCTTTAGATACGTATTTAACTGGTTTTAAAATATCTTTTAATTTGAAATTTTTATTAATAACATAAGCTGTTAAGAAATCACGTTCGTAAAGTATTCCAACAATGTGGTCTTTATCACCTTGATAAACAGGAATACGTGAATATTTGTTATCTAATAAAATATCCTTTATTTCTTCAATCGATAATTCAGCATTGATTGCTAAAACATCCATCCTATGTGTCATTATATCTTCAACCGTATGATCATCAAGATCAAATACATTTTTTATCAATTCAACTTCATCTGATTTTATTGAACCTTCTTCTTCCATTGTATCAAGGATTGCTTCAAGTTCATTTTCATTAACAGATGGTTTTGATTCACTTTTTCTTGTAATAGTTTTTTGTAATATCATAAACAGACTTACAATTGGAGACAATACTATTGAAAGCCAATAAACAAATATACCTAACTTTAGT
>JAVBOS010000082.1:0-19840 GCA_031550255.1 Anaeroplasmataceae bacterium
TATATCACCATTTAAATTTTTAAATGATAATCCTTTATTAGCACATTTAAAACTACTTAAAAGATTAGCATTACCTTTTATTACGACAGTGTCAAGAGTATTAATTGATGATCTCACGACATAAATATTATAATCTGGAACAAATAAAGTACCAAGCTTAATTATTTCTGGCGCACATTCAATAATTCCATTAATAACTGGTGTATTATTTAAAGTAACAGCAGCATTTAAAGAAGAAATTGCTACTTTTGTTGTAGAAGTATTGTTAATAGTTCCACCAGTGATTTCCATGCTAACATTTTGTCCGTCTAAAGAAATTGTACCATAAGTCAAACTTGAAGAAATAATCGTTGTTTTATCACTTGTGTAACTTTGGACAATAGTCAAAGTTCCTAATGTATTAAGAAGTGTATTCGATGTCAAAACAGTTTTTTTACCAGATATTTCATTAATTGTAACTTTGGCATTATTTTGCGGTGAGGAAATCCAAATAACAGATGTTTCATCCCCATCTGAAGATAAAGTTCCATAATTAACTATTGTATTCCCTCTACCTATATTTTGAATTACTGATCCAGTATGAGTTTTCTTTAGCGTTGCACCTTCAATAACAACATTTCCATCATGACTTCTTGCAATAAAAGCATTTGTTGAATTTTCGCAAACAAATCTTTCATTTAGTTTTAGAACTCCGGTACTTGAACTTTGAACCAAACCACCATTTATATTTTCATTTGTAATTGTAGCTTTCCCAATTACTAGTTCAGAAGATGCAGAACTTGATTGAATATTAATAGTCGATGTTGATTAGTTAAGTGTATTTGCTGTTGAAGAAATACTTATTTCCTTTCCTTCGGCAGCATCAATAACTCCACCTTTAGCATCATACATAATTTCTAAGGCAGAAAGATATCCAGAAATACTTCCTCCATCCATATTAAATGTACCATTTGATGCTGAAATTCCAAAAAAAGAACTACTTATTGTTCCACCATGAATCTCAGCAATACCAGCTGATTGAAAAATTAAAGCATGACCAGCTTCACCCGTATTAGATAGCGTTCCACCATTCATGATAAATCTAGTCGTTTCATTAGCAGAACCATCAAGAATCTTTATATTTCCATTTTGAGAATATTGTGAATTTAATTGTGAAGTAACTAAAGAATTTTCATTTAAGACAATTTGATTAACTACTTCAGAAGTAGAACTTATTGCTAATATCGCTCCCATAGTACCACCATTAATTGTGGCATTGTTAACAATTAATTTACCAGAATCCTCTAAATAAAATACATATTTAAAATTTCTAGTTGATCTTGCTGAATCAGTCCATCTAAACATACCTTCTAGATAAACATTTGCATCTCTTACAACAATTTGCGCATCAAGTTTTCCGTATAACACATATGTTCCATATTTAAATGTTATTGCTGATGCCAATGTTAAGTAGTCGTTATCATCAAATGTTAATTTAACAACTTTTGTTTTACTGTTAGAATCGATACCATTTATAATATCTATCCCTGCAGATAAACTCGCATTACTAAATGTAGCTATACCGTTAGTACTATTTTTAGTAAAAGCGTAATTACTTCCATTCTTTGTTATTGTAT
Source organism: Anaeroplasmataceae bacterium (assembly GCA_031550255.1). GTDB lineage: Bacteria > Bacillota_I > Bacilli_A > Acholeplasmatales > Anaeroplasmataceae > JAVBOS01. The sequence goes on from JAVBOS010000082.1 coordinate 1,617, forward strand.
ATTCATAAGTTGCAGTTGGCGATGTATAATCTTCAACTGCACTAACATTATTATTTTTTAAGACAAAAAACGATATTGTTAAAATTACGCATATAAAATAAATTATTTTTTTATATTTTTTCATATTAGCTCCTTATATTTTTTATAATAATAAATATATACAAAATATTTTTCCATGCAATTATAACAAAGCGTAGACAACGAATGTACAACAAAAATCATCATATCTACCTTTTTACAAATAAAAAAAAGATTGATTTTAAACTTCAATCTTTTTTCATTACAAATATTACGTCTATTTAACTACTATATTTACTATTTTATTTGGGACAACAATAGTTTTAACAATCGTAAATCCATCAGTAAATGCTTTAACTTTTTCACTATTTAAAGCAATATCCAAAACTTCTTTTTCACTTAAATCTTTAGCACAAGTAAATCTTTCACGAAGTTTACCATTAATTTGAACAACAATTTCAGTTGTTGCACTTACTGTTAACTCTTCTTTATATTCTGGCCATTTAGAATAAGCTATTGTCTCATCATGCCCTAATATCTTCCATAACTCTTCACCAATATGTGGACAGATACATGAAAACATTTGAACAAATCCCTCAATAAAACCAAAATAAATTTTTGGAGTTTTATAAGCTTCATTAACAAAAATCATCATTTGAGCTATTGCAGTATTAAAGCATAAATTATCATAGTCTTTAGATACTTTTTTAACAGTTTGATGATAAATCATTTCTAATGATTTATCATATTCTTTAGTAAATTTAGACGTATATTCTTCATTTGTTATTAAACGATAAACACGATCAATAAATTTAGCAGATCCTTCTAAGTTTTTATCAGACCAAGGTTTAGCAGCTTCAAGTGGTCCCATAAACATTTCATATAAGCGAAGTGTATCCGCACCATATTGTTTTACTACATCATCAGGATTAACTACATTTCCACGAGACTTACTCATTTTTTCGTTATTTTCACCTAATATCATACCTTGATGAAATAATTTTTTAAATGGTTCTTTAACAGGAACTAATCCCTTATCATATAAATAGTTATTCCAAAAACGCGAATATAATAAATGTCCAACTGCATGTTCCGATCCGCCAATATACAAATCTACTGGTAACCAATAATCAAGTAATTGCTTATTTGCAAACTCAGAATCATTATTTGGATCTATATATCTTAAAAAATACCAACTAGATGCCGCGCTTCCTGGCATAGTATTTGTTTCACGTTTACCAACTTGACCATTTTCATTTACATAATTTGTCCAATTTACTGCATTTTCAAGTGGTGCATTACCACTTACTTTTGGTTTATAATCATCAAGTTCTGGTAAAACAAGTGGTAATTGACTATCATCTAGTACTTCATCATGATCATCATAATGAACTACAGGAATAGGCTCTCCCCAATATCTTTGTCTAGCAAAAATCCACTCTCTTAATTTGTAACTTACTTTAGAAGTCCCTATTTTATTATTTTCTAACCATTCTACCATTTTACTAATAGCTTCTTCTTTATTTAAACCGTTTAAGAAATCTGAATTAATATGTAGACCATCTTCTTCAAATGCTTCTACATTAACATTTCCACCATCTAATACTGGAATAATTTCTAAATTAAATTTTTTAGCAAATTCATAATCTCTACTATCATGAGCAGGAACAGCCATAATAGCACCTGTTCCATAGCTTGCTAAAACATAGTCAGAAATCCAAATAGGTATTTGTTTTCCATTAGCTGGATTAATCGCATATGCTCCAGTAAAGACACCAGTTTTTTCTTTATTAAGTTCAGTTCTTTCTAATTCAGTTTTAGATGCACATTTTTCTTTATATTCTTTTACAAATTTACTTTGTTCATCCGTCGTTATATCATCAACTAAATCATGTTCAGGAGCAAGTACACAATAAGTTGCGCCAAATAAAGTATCACAACGTGTTGTGAAGACAACAAATGATTTATTACTATTATAAACGTTAAATTTAACATGTGCTCCTATAGATTTACCAATCCAGTTACGTTGCATTTCTTTTGTTGATTCTGGCCAATCAATTTCATCTAACCCTGAAATTAACTTTTCAGCATAACTAGTTATATCCATAACCCATTGCTTCATATTTTTACGAATTACTGGATATCCACCACGTTCACTTTTACCATCAATCACTTCATCATTAGCTAAAACAGTTCCTAATTCTTCACACCAGTTTACAGGCATGTCTACTTGTTTTGCTAATCCATCTTTATATAATTGCTTAAATATCCATTGTGTCCATTTGTAATAACTTGGATCACAAGTAGATATTTCTTTTGACCAATCAAAGGAAAAACCTAACATTTTTAATTGTCTAGTAAATGTTTTTATATTTTCTTTTGTAAAGCCTTCTGGATGATTACCTGTTTGAATTGCATATTGTTCAGCAGGTAATCCAAATGAATCCCATCCCATTGGATGAAGAACATTATATCCTTCCATACGTTTTTTACGACTTATAATGTCACTAGCTGTATATCCTTCTGGATGTCCAACATGTAACCCATGTCCTGATGGATAAGGAAACATGTCAAGTGCGTAAAATTTCGGTTTTGAAAAATCCCAAACATTTGTGAAAAATGTTTTGTTTTCATCCCAAAATTTTTGCCATTTTTTTTCTATTTCAATGTGATTAAATTCCATATTTTTTTCCTCCTAAAAATAAAAAAATCGTCCTAAAAATATAAGGACGAATTATCGCGGTACCACCTTAGTTCGTAAATACTTCACAGTATTTACCTCACTTAGTTATAAACTAAAATTCTGTAACGGGAACTCCCGAGATCACTTACTAAATTTGGGCAATCCTACTTTTTTAACCTAATTCAAATAATTATACTTTCCCTTTTTCACCAACCAAGGATTCTCTAAACAGTATGCATATTTTACTACCTTTAAAATACGTATTTAATATTTATTTTATTATAATTTACTTATACATAAATGTCAATAAAACTATTTGTTTCTTGTAATTTTGGGTATATTTTTTCCTTTTTTATTTGCTAAAATACCACCAAATATATAAACCAAGATAAATCCTAATAAAACAATTGGAATAACAATATATAAATATTTATTAATTTCAGTTTTTAAATCAAATCTATTTTCTGTTAATATTAGCATTCCACCATAAAAAACTAATAAAAAACATATATTCAAAACTTTTTTGTTAAAATCATATTCCATAAATTTATATTCTTTTATTGTTCCAAAAACCATATGAATTAATGGTAATATTATGTAAAAATTAATTACAAAATTCTGTATAAAAAAATATAAAACATACTCGCTTTTAAATAAAGGAAAAAGTAGCATAACTAGTGATATAACAAACATTAAACACACTTCAATAATATTATACTTCTTCATTTAAAACACCTTCTTTTATAGTTAAGTTTTTAACCCATCTATTTTGTTTAACAAAATAATTCCCTAAAAAAATCTTAAATATATCTAATAAATGCGTACATAAATAAATAGTTATAAAAGATAAGCCCCAATTTTTAGCATTAACACCTAATATAATACAAATAGGCAATCCAATTAAATAACTAGGTGCTTGATCTAATATAAAAGCTCTGATACTATCTCCACCAGCACGTAGTGTAAAAAATGAAACTGCATTATAACAATATATCGCTGTAAAAATAGCTGTAACTTGTAATATAGATGTTACAAGCTTTAATGTTTGCGCATCACTTGAAAACATTTTAGAAGTAAGTGGAGCAGTAATTGCCATAAGTGCCCCAACACTAATTCCCATTATTACTCCTAAACCTTTAAAATAATTACACTCTTTTTTGGCTTCTTCAAATTCACTTCTACCAAGCTTAGTACCAACAAAAACAGCAGTTCCTGTCCCTAAACCTGCAAAAATAATAAAAAATAAATCACTTATATTTTGACTATAAGCATATGCATTATACCAAACTTCATTATTATAAGTATAAAATCTAGCAAATAACACCATTCCTGAAGACCATAATACTTCATTTGTAACAAGTGGTATTGCCTTTAACACGAATTCTTTTAAAAATTTTAATTTTACTTTTAATGATTTAAATAATCCATGTAAATATGAATCCTTGTTTAACATCAAAAATCCAATAAAAATCAATAGTTCAATACATTTAGATACTATTGTTCCAATTGCTGCACCAGTTGCTTCTAATTTAGGTGCTCCAAAATTACCAAAAATAAATGTATAGTTTAAAAAGATATTAAATACAATACCTGTTATAGCTGATATTAAAGCTACTTTAGGTTTTTCAATACTTCTATATCCACTAGCAAAAGCTATATTTATAGCAAAAACTATTGCTCCATATTTCATAACATTTAAATAATCATACCCGTAGTGTCTAGAAATATCATTTTGTAAAAAAGAATCAACTACTCTATTTCCAAATAAACTAATTACAATAGTTGAAATTAATCCAACTATTATAGCTATATAAACAGATAATCTAACCGATTCATGGACTTCTTTTTTCTTATTTGCACCAAAGTACTGGGCAATAAATATTGAACTAGTAGCAGCAAAACCCATCCAAATAAAATTAAAAATAAACATTAATCTATTTGCTGCACTTACACCATTATAAAAATTTTCAGATAAACTATTAACCATTAAACTATCAATATATCCTGCTATTGAAACAAACAATTGCTGGATCATTATTGGAATTATTAAACTAAAAACACTAATGTAAAACTGCTTTGTTCCTATATATTTTTTTAACTTTTTCATTAAATCAACACCTTTTATAAATTCATGAATAAAATTATACCATATAATAAAAGAAAAAGTGCATTCGACATGCACTTAAATTATTTTTTTTCTAACTATTAAAGATTCTATTTTGTTACCTTCAAACTTTTCTATTTCAAAAGTAAAAAATTCTGTATCAACAATTACATTATCGGCATCAGAAGGAAAATATCCTAATTCATTAATAACAAATCCACCCAAACTATTATAATCTTCACTCAAAGACATTTTAGCTTTAAAATATCTATTAAAATCAATGATACTTAGACTTGCAGGAATTTGAAATGTGTTATTATTTATTTTTTTAATTTCTTCCACATCAAATTCATCAAATATATCACCAACTAATTCTTCTAAAACATCTTCTAATGTAACGATTCCAAGTACTCCTCCAAATTCGTCAGTTAGGATTGCTATTTGATTATTTGTTTCTAAAAATTCTTTTAATAATGCTCTTAATGAAATAGATTTTGGAACAAAAAGCGGTTTTCTCAAAATTGTTTTAATATCAATTTTATTACCATCTAATGATGTATTAAATAAAATATCTTTTACATTCAAAATTCCAATAATATTATCCAAACTTTCATTGTAAACTGGGACACGAGTATATTTAGCTTCTTTTAATTGATTAAATATTTCCTCATATTGATCGTTTATATCAACAGCAAATGTCTTTGTTCTTGGCGTCATAATATTTTGAGCAGTTAAGTCATTTAAATTAAATACTCGATTCATAAATGTATGTTCAGCAGATGTTATAATACCATCCTCTTCACCTTCTTGTAATACTGATTTTATTTCTTCTTCTGAAATTTTTTCATCTTTGATATTTTTTTCTAATCTTGTAATTCTAACTAATATATTACATGAAAAAGTAAGAAATTTAACAAATGGTTTAGCAATTATCGTTAAAAATTTGATACATGGCGCAACAAATAAAGAAACTTTATCTGAAAATCTTAAAGCAATTCGTTTAGGAAATAACTCACCAAACACTAAAGTAATATAGGCTAATATAATTGTAATTACAACCATCGATACTTCTGGCATATATGGTAAATTAAATTTTGTTAAAAATGTAGCAATGTGAGTAGACATAGACGTTGCAGCTGTCGCACTTGAAAATAAACCAGCTAAAGTAATACCAACTTGAATAGTTGATAAAAATTTAGTTTCATTTTCATTAAAATCTAAAACTATTTTAGCTTTTTTATTACCAGCATCACTTAATATTTGCATTTTAGTCATATTCGCTGACAAAATTGCAAGTTCAGATGCAGCTAAAATAGCATTTAGTAATGTTAAAACAAAAATTAAAATTAGTTGTGGTAATATCTGGGATCCAGGGGCCTCGGCTATTGCTAATATCATATTCATCATTCTCCTAATATATTATATATTTAATTTATGATAAAATATTATACCAAAAATTACACTAATTATCAAATTAATAAAAAAGATGTACATTTCTGTACACCTTTTTTATTAGAATCCAAAGTATTCTTTTGCGTTATTATAACAAATATCTTCAACAATTTTTCCAACTGTTTTTAAATCATTTGGATATTCACCATTTTCAATTAAGTTACCTAATTTTTCACATAAAATACGTCTAAAGTATTCATGACGAGGATATGATAAGAAACTACGAGAGTCAGTTAACATACCAACGAAATTAGATAGTAATCCAACTTGACAATGAGTTTCAATTTGTTGTTTCATACCATCTTGTTGGTCTAAAAACCACCAAGCTGAACCAAATTGAATTTTACCTCTAATTCCTTCATGTTGGAAGCATCCAGCAAGAATTGCAAGTAAATAGTTATCTCTACTATTTAAATTATATAATACAGTTTTAGGTAATTGATCAGTTGAATCTAGTTTATCCATTAATGCTGATAATTTAGGAGCTACAGCACCATCATTAACAGCGTCAAATCCAGTATCTGGTCCAATTTCTTTTAACATACGTTTAGAGTTATTTCTTAATGCACCAATGTGATATTGTTGTACCCAACCACGTTTTGCATATTCTTGACCTAAGAATACTAAAATGTATCCTTTATATTGATCTTGTTCTGCTTCAGTAACTGGTACTAAATTCATACCTTTTTGGAAAATAGCTTCTGCTTGTTCTAAAGTACTTTCTGCATAACAAACAACGTCAAGTGCATGGTCAGAAACACGGCATCCCATTTCATGGAAGAAATTAATTCTATTTTCTAAAGCTTTAGTTAAATCTTTAACTGATTTAATTGGAAAACCAACAACATTTGCTAATTGATTCACCCAAGTAGGGAACCATGATAATTCAACATTAATAGCCTTATCAGGTCTAAATGCAGGTAATACTTTAACTTTTAAAGTCTTATCTTCATTCATTAATTTATGCCATTCTAATGAGTCAACTGGATCATCTGTTGTACAAACAGCCGAAACATTGAATTTTTCCATCATTTGTCTAGCAGTCATTGTTTCTAGTACTTTATTAGCTTTTTCCCAAATAATTTCAGCATTTTCTGGGCAAATAATTTCTTCAATACCAAAGTATCTTCTAAGTTCTAAATGACTCCAGTGATATAATGGATTACCAATACATTTTGGCATCATTTCAACAAATTTTAAATATCTTTGTTTATCATCTGCAGCACCACTAATATAATCTTCATTAAATCCCATGGCACGAAGTGCTCTCCACTTGTAGTGATCCCCATATCTATCTCCAGCACCTAACCAAACTTCAGTTAAATTTCTGAATTTTTTATCTTCATAAATTTGTCTAGGAACTAAGTGACAGTGATAATCAATGATTGGCATTTTTTCTGCATAATCATGATATAACGCTTTTGCTGTATCAGTTGTTAATAAAAAATCTTTATCCATGAATTTTTTCATTTTATGTCTCCTATTATAATACTACGCCATCTTTAAAGATTGAAATTTCTCTAAAGTTGTTATCTTCATTTCTTGTTGTTTTCTTTCCACTAGCAACATCACAAATATAATCAATGAAATCTTCTGCCATTTCATCCATTGTTTGTTGTCCAACTAATGCACCTGCATTAAAGTCCATCCAGTTTTTCTTACGTGTCGCTAAGTCAGTATTAGTAGCAACTTTAACTGTTGGAATAAATCCACCAAATGGTGTACCTCTACCTGTTGTAAATAAAACCATTTGACAACCAGCAATACCCATCGTAGTTGTTGCTACTAAGTCGTTACCTGGAGTTGATAATAAATTTAATCCTGGATTTTTGATAACTTCACCCATTTTTAAAACATCCATTACCTTAGAACTACCAGCTTTTTGTGTACAACCTAAAGATTTATCTTCTAATGTTGTAATTCCGCCATTTTTATTTCCCGGGCTTGGATTTTCATATATAACTTGATCGTGATCTTTAAAATAACATTTAAAATCATTAACTAAAGTAACTACTTTTTTGAATGTTTCTAAGTCTTTAGAACGCTCCATTAAAATATGTTCAGCTCCAAACATCTCAGGAACTTCACCTAATACAGTTACTCCACCTTGGCTAACAATATAATCACTAAAACGTCCTAATAATGGGTTAGCAGTAATACCGCTCATACCATCAGAACCTCCGCATTTTAAACCAACACGAAGTACACTTAATGGCTTAGTTACACGTTTATCATTTTTCATTTCATTGAATAATTCAGTTAAAATTTCAGTACCAACTTCAACTTCATCTTCAACATCTTGAATAGCTAAAAATTTAATTCTTTTTGGATCATATTCACCAAAAGTTTCTTTAAAAGCTTTAATTTGGTTATTTTCGCAACCAAGTCCTAATACAAGTACACCACCAGCATTTGGATGCTTTGCCATACGTTGTAAGAAAGTTCTAGTCATTTCATGGTCTCCACCCATTTGTGAACATCCAAATGGATGATTAAATGTATAAACACCATCAATACATGAAGTATCAGTTTGAGCTTTAAAATTATCAATAATTAGTTTAGCTTGACCACTTACACAACCTACAGTTTGTACAATCCATAATTCATTTCTTATTCCATATAATCCATTACTTCTTTCATAAACATCAACAGTTCTAGATTTTTTAGAAGTTGTATAATCAACAAAATTAGGTTTATATTCATAATCAAATGCATCACTTAAATTAGTCTTAATGTTGTGAACATGAACATGACTACCTTTTTTAATGTCAGCTATTGCATGACCTATTGGTGAACCATATTTTATTATGTTTTCATTTACTCTAATATCTTTTAAAGCCGCTTTATGAGCTTGTGGAATATCTTCTAATAAAGTTACTCCATTAATAACTTCACCTTTAGTAAAAGGACGAAGTGTAACAACTACATTGTCATTTGGATTAATTACAATGAAATCATTCATATTAGCACCCAACTACTTTTGTTAAAGCTTCTCTCATTGAAGTTGAAGTAATTTGGTATAAACTTTCTGTTACAAAATCAGTTACTCCTGGTAATGTATTTAAGTTTAATTCCCAGTGTTTTTCCATTCCTAAGAAGGCTTCAACAATTTTCTTACAAGCTGCTTTTGAACCATCGAAATTAGCCCAAGCTCCTTTAAAGAAATCTAAGAATACTTGATCATCAGCTAAAGCAATAGTTTGTTCCCCTCGTACCCCACGGTAAAAGGCAATCAAAGCTGCTAAGCTAAATAATGAATGAGTCGGTTGTTTCTTTAAATCATTTATGTTTTCTAAAATAGAAGGTAAAATTCTTGTTTTAAATTTAGTTACAGAGTTTAAAGCAATACTCATTAATTCATGTCTAACAAATGGATTTAAATATCTTTCTAATACACTATTAGCAAAAGCAACCATTTGATCTTGTGGAATATTAATAGTAGGTACTACTTCATTGAAAATAAATTCTTTAACAAATTTACCGATTTGTGCATCATCAATAGTTTCTTTAACTGTATCAATACCAGCTAAATAACTTACTGGAACTAAACAAGTATGAGAACCATTTAATATTTTAACTTTTCTTTCTTTATAAGGTTTAATTGAATCAACATATAAAACATTTAAACCAGCTTTAGGAGCAGGTAATTTAGCTTCTAAACCTTTAGGTCCATCAATTACCCATAAGTGGAATATTTCACCAACAACCATGTTTGGATCTAAATATCCTAATTCTTTTTGTAATTGTTCAGCTTCTCCTCTAGGGTATCCTGGAACGATTCTATCAACTAAAGTATTGTAATATCTATTAGCATTCATTAACCAATCAATGAAATTAGCATCCATATTTCTTCTAACGGCTAATTTGTGCATTACTTCTTTTAAAGTATCACCATTATAGTCAATTAATTCACAAGGAATAATTTCTAATCCTTTAGATTTATCTCCTTTAAAAGTATTATAACGTCTTTCTAATAACGCTAATAATTTACCTGGAAAACTTTTTGGTGTAACAGTAAAGTCAACATCTGTTTCATCATAAGCAATTCCTGCTTCAGTCGTATTACTAATAACAAATTCTAAATCTGTGCTATCAGCATATGCTAAATATCTATTGTATTCTTCAAATGGATTAATTAAATCTTCAATACAAGTAATAACTTGATGATCTTTAACAACTTTCCCATTATTTAAACCTTGAAGAAATAATGTGTATAATCCATCTTGATCTTTTAATTCTTTTACTCTACCAAATGGCATAGGTTGTACTACAGCCACTGATCCATTAAAAACTTTCTTTGTATTCATTTCATCGATTATCCAATCAACGAAAGCACGTAAAAAGTTTCCTTCACCAAATTGAAGTACTTTCACTGGGCGTTTTGTTTTTTCAACAATTTTTGAACTTAATAATTCCATAAGAACATTCCTCCGTATTCGCTCATTTGAGCATAAATCTTCATCTTACTTTCTAAATTTTAACACTATTATTAATAATAGTCAATTACTACAAAAGCCTAAAACCGCTTTTAAAATGAATAAAAAAAAGTAGATTGTAATAACAACCTTCTAAACAACCTTTTCCAACCATTTTCTTGAGTGAAAACGCCAAATGTTAGCGCTACACCTAATTAACTGATCTAATATCATACCTATCCATGCACCATATAATAATAATGGTGTCATATAACATAAAACATAAGTCAAAACCGGTCTAATTAACATAACACTTAACATTGAATTTACGGCAGTATATTTTGTATCTCCTGAACCTCTTAATATACCCGTAAGTACCCACTGAATATTTTGAGGAATTGCCATAAATGCAGCAAGAATTAATACTTTTGAAATAGTTTTTGTAATATCTTCATTTGCAGGATGATAAAGACTAATAATTGGACCTCTTATAATAAGCATTAAAATGCTAAATGCAATACAAAACATTACACTAATATACATACAAACTTTAGCATAAACAACAGCCAAGTCTTTTCTTTTTTCACCAAGCCTGTGTCCAACTATTGCCGCTGTCCCTATAGCAAATCCGTCTGCAACAGCAAACAACATGTTATTAACGTCATTACAAACTCCATGTACATAAGTTAATTCAGTTCCTAAATTGTTTACTATAACAGCGAATAACGTAAAACCTATTCTAAGGAATACTTGCTCCGCCATTGATGAAGGAAAAACATCAAAAATATTTTTAAATGTTTTTTTATCAAATAGTAAAAATTTGGGATTAAATTTTAAAAAGTTTTTTGTAAAAATTATACCACCAAAAGATATTAAAAATGCAACAAAGTTTCCTATTATAGTCGCATATGCTGCCCCTGAAATACCATATGCTTTAAACCCTAATTTACCAGATATTAAACAATAGTTTAAGCAAATATTTATTAGATTAGCAATTATATTTGTATACATGCTCATTTTCGTATTTCCAATACCTCTTTGAGCAGCATTTATCGTTAGTCTAATTGCATTAAAAGTAAACCCTATTGCTGTAATTGATAAATACGTTGTTGCTAGTTCGATTGTGTCTTCTTGCGCACCCATTAAGTAGCAAAATGGGCGAGCGAAAGAGCTAACTAAAATTGATAAAACTATTGCCAAAATAAAGGAAATAACTATTCCCGAGTGCATAGTTTTATTAGCATTCTCATAATTTTGTTCACCTTTACGCCTTGCTATAATTGCAGTTACTGCTATATTTAAGGCGGTTATAAAACAAACCATAAAAAAAATAGGTTGTTTTGTAATTGTAACTGCAGCATTTGCTTCATTCCCAAGAACACTAACCATTATTCCATCTGCCATAACCATGAAACTTATTAAAATCGTCTCAATTATAGACGGTAAAATAATTTTTAAAACAGCTTTTGATATTTTAGAAAATTTAGGTATTTCACCTTGTTTTTCTTCTTCTTTTACAAATTTGTTTGTATTAAATATATTAATACTCATTTTATCACTTCTTTACTTATGATATACTTCATTATTATTAATTTTAAAAGCACGATAAATTTGTTCAACCAATATTAACTTCATTAATTGATGTGGAAATGTCATTTTCGAAAAGCATAATCTATAATTAACTTTTTCCAACACTTCATCACTTAGTCCTAGTGACCCACCAATAATAAACGTAATATTTGAAGCATTATAATTTTGAATTTCAATTACTTTTTGTGCAAGTTCTTCACTAGTTAAATGAGCACCTTTTAAATCTAATGCAACTACATAATTTCTATCACTTATTGAAGAAAGAATTTTTTTTCCTTCTTTATTTTTAATTTCTAATTTGTTAGCCTCGCTAGCTTTATCCATAATTGGTTCATCTTTTAAAACAACTTCTTCAACAACACAATATTTTCCTAATCTTTTTACATATTCAGCTATTCCATCAATTAGATACTTTTCTTTTAAAATACCAACACTTATAATTTTTATTTTCATATTTCTATTAACTCCGAGCACTCTTGAGATGTAGAAGAAAATCTAACATCATTAACAACAATGCCCAAACTATTGAAAACTTTTTTCCTCGTCAAATCAACAATCTCAGGAATATTGCATTCTTCTGAAATATGAGCATAAAATACATATTTTGTTTTTGGTCCCACAGACATTGCTAGTGCATATAAAGCATCTTCATTTGATAAATGTCCGTGATTACCTAAAATCCTCATTTTTATTTCATATGGACGATCACTATTCATTAATATTTCAGGATCATGATTACATTCCAGTATATAACAATCAGCATTATTAATTTTAGACATTATTCCTTCATGGATATATCCTGTATCAGTTAAATAAACTAATTTGTTTTTTTCATCTTGTAAAACATATCCAACAGGTTCATATGCATCATGAAAAGCATGAATAGGTGTAATACAAATATCGTTTAATAGTATGTCTAAATATTTATCTACATCATTTTTTTTAAAAATTGTCAGTGTGTTATTAGCAATTTTTTTATTTATGACATCAATGTTTTTTTGATTTTTACTTTTTAAAATAGAATACAAAGTTCCATTTGTTACATACAGGTTAGCATCTGAATAATTAAAGAATGTCGCAAGTCCTCCAATATGATCAGTATGTTCATGTGTTATAAAAACATGACTTATCTCATCAACATTAACGTTTATATTTTGAAGTGAATTCATTATTTTTCTTCTACTTATACCTAAATCTATTAAAATTTTATTTTCGTTAGATTCTATAAAGGTACAATTACCTTTAGAACCACTTGCCATAATCATTACTTTCACAAATACCACCTTTTCAATTATAGCATAATTTCTACAATTTTCTATATATATAAAAGAAAAAAGTTACTTTTCAAATAAGTAACTTCAAAGTTTACTATTATTAATGTTAATTAAATAAGCCAAGCAGCCCCAATGATTACTAAAAGGATGAATAATACAAGTATTAAAGCATATCCGCCTTCGTTATTACAACAATTTTGCGCCATTGTGAGACCCCCTTTCAGTCCTCACTTTATTTATATTAAAAGAAAGAGTTTTTGCTAATTATAATTGCCCAAAAAATAATATTATCGAAAAATATCAATTTTTATCTTTTATTCATAAAAAAGGCTTTTTAAACAATAAAAAACTATTACTTTTACTTGCAATTTTACAAGGACAATGATAAGATATATAGTGCTATGGTTTATAAAAAAAAGATTAAAAGGAGTTTTACATAATGAAAAAATATTTAAGCAATATAAGTTTACGAAGACTATTTTCGTTAGTTTTAGTCTTAGTACTAACAATAACCCTTACTTCGTGTAGTAACACCTACAATCGTAACCCAATCGGAATGTTACCTGTAGATGAAACATACGCAAAAATAGGAGATACAAAATTAAGTGTTGGAGAATTATGGAGTGAATTAAGATATTCAACTTCTAATAAATTAGATGCCAAAATAACTTCAATTATTTTAGAAAAAAATGTATCTGAAATAACTAATGTTTTAAATGGTGCTGATAGTGCTACAAAGACAGATTATCAAAACAGATTAAGAGACTTTGCAATTAAAGCAATTTTCGGCATTAGTGATGTTAAAAATCTAAGTGATTTAACTTCTAATCAAAAGAAAATCGCTGCACAAAAATACGTTTCTAATCTTTTTATAAATAATCCTGTTTATGTTGCAAAAGCCAATGCAGGTAAAACAATTGATATAAATGATTTTTTAACTAATGATGATTATTCATCAGTATATGAATATTTTTACGAAGACCTAGCAAAAGAATTATTCGCACTTGAAAAATTAAATAAAGAAATTGAGGAACATGATGCAAATTTAAAAAATGATGAAGATCCTTATTTTTCAAATTCTGAAATTTTAAACTATTACAAAAACAATTTTGTTAATGTTGGTGATTTTAAAGGAATAATGATTCGTTTTGTTAATGAGACTGAATTAAACAACACTTTGAAAGCATTTGGTATCAAGGTTTTCAAAAATGCTTGGTATTATGTTCCTGGTGAAAATAAAACATTTACTGAATATAGTAAATACTATGATAAATTAGAAATTAAAGCTAATAACTTAAATACTACAGAGTATGAGCCGTTAACTGGTTATTCAGAAGCTGCAATTATCCAATTATATATTGAAATGTATAATTTTATTTATACATATAGAAGCGCGCTTCCAAATACTCCAAGTATTTTTGCTTCTTCTACTCTTGATCACCGTAAAGTTACAAATTCAATTTTAACTAATGATGTATATGAAGTAAGTGATTTAATTACGCTAATTGGAAACAATGAATATGTTAATTATTCTGCAAAACAATTAAATGATATTGATTCTTCTTTAAAAACATATATATATGAAACGTTAACATATCCTAATCAAGTTTTAAAAGATGGACAAACATCTACAAATTATACAACAACTGGTCGCTCATATGCTTATTCTTATTATTTAATATATAAACTTTCTGTTGAAAGTGATTCTTATACAGATGTAATAACAACAGATAATGATGGCGAAGAATATATAGATAAAAATTCAAACTCTGAATTAGTAAACAAAATTATTGATGGATTAAAAAAGGATACTTTGATTGATTCTTATATTTCAAATGCCTTTACTGAAGCAAAAAAAGATATAAAAGTTCAAATTTATGACACAATATTAGAAATTACTTATTCTATTGCAAACTCTGATTATTCAAAAACACATAAAAAAGCTCCTGATAAAAATACTCTAGCTAAAATTACTTATGATGGAAATGATTATTTTTATAAAGTTGATGAAGCTTATAATGAATTAGAAAGTGTTTTAGGATCTACTACTGCTATTGATTTAATTTCTAAAAAAGTTTTGAAAAATACTGACTTTTATAAAAATATATCTAAAGACGATGAAAAAGCCTATAATGAAAATTTAAAAACTACACTAGCAATGTTCGCTAATGATCAATTATCACAATATGGTTATCCATCATCAATTGGAAAATATAATTTCATGTTATTATATTATCGTAGCGCTAATGTTAAAGATATAATTGATAACTTTTATAAAATAAATGCATCTTTATCTAAATGTATTTATGATTACGAAAATGAAGCATTATTAAATGAATTTATATACTTTACTGAAAAAGCAGTAACAAACTATATGAATATATCTGCTACAAACTTATTAGTTTATGTTGATATGAACGAAGATGGAGTTGCAGATAAAGATTATGTTTGGTCATCATCTTTAGAAAGTAAAGCCAATGAGTTAATCGATAAAATTATTAATCAAGTTGAAGCAAGCAATGCTCCTCATAGTCAGTCTTTACAAACAATCATTTCGAAATATAATAGTTCTGCTAGATTTTCAAATGGTATTTGTACTCCAAACAGTACGGAATATGATCCAACAAGTCCTGAATGTACTTGGGCTGAATATCGCAGCTTAGGATTATTTGTTAAAACTCAAGATTATTCAGATATTAAAAATATTAATGACGTTTCAACTGTAAGTGAAATTCTTAAAAACAGATTATATGAAATATATACAGATGAATCATTTATCACTAATGATGTTATTTCGACACAATTTATTGATTATGACCAAAAAGGTTTAAAAACATCTGAAGGTTTAAATTTATTATTTATAACTAAAGCTGCTTTATCAAGTTCATTTGAATACACTTTAGATGATAATGTAAATGCGAAATATTTTTTTAATATTCCTTTAATGTATAATGATAAAAAAGTAATAATCTCTGATATTTTAAGTAACAATGGTTCTATTTCATTAAACCAAGTCAAAGTATATCTTTATGAATATTTAAGTTCATCTGATGTACAATTGATTCCATCTGAATTAGTAGGAGCTTTAGGTGAATTCTTAACTCCAGTTTTATCTAGATATACTTCTTCTGCTACACAACGTGAACTATTAATTAATTTTTTAAGTAGTTTCAGTAATTCAAATATAACATTTACTAACACAGCAAATAATACAAGATTTGAAAATATTAGAATTATTAACAAAAACCTTGAGGATAACTATTTATCTGAAACAGACATAGCTAACAACTTCGGTGGTTGGTGGACAAGAATTGTAACAGGAGGAAATAAATAATTATGAAAAAATTTAAAAAAATAACATTATTTATTTTAGCCGTTATTTTTACAGTGACTTTAACATCATGTGATAAGCAAAATAAAAATGTTCCTTATGAAGGAATCAGTGATACAGCATATGTTTCTAATGGAACGTATTCTGTATCGCAAAAGGAAGTTTACAATGTCCTTAGAACTAAAGGTTATGATTACTTTAATCAAAAAATTAATATGTTTTTAATCAAAGATGTTTATAATAGTATTAATTATAAGGATTCTTCTGATAAACAAAAGATTGATGAAATGATTATTTCTGCTATTTTCTCTACTACTGATGCAAAGGCGATTAACGGATTAGAACAAAAAGCAAAAGATACTCAACTTCAAAAATTTATTGATGAAATATTTACTCAATTTGGTGTTAAATTAACAAAATCAGATTTAAATTTCCAAATTATCGATAATAAATTCGATGGTGAATTTTCAGATAAAATAGTTGATTTATATAAATATTCACTTGCTACTGAAAAATATGCAAGATCTATTTTAGTTAATGAAGTTAAAGAAAAGAAAATCAATGACGAAAAAAATCCAGTTTATATTTCTGAAGATAATATTATTGCAAAATATAAGACAATGCAAAATTATGGTGTTAAAAAAGCTATTATAATTAGTTTTCCATCTAAACGTGCTGCTGATTTAGCAATTAATGCAGTTAATGCATCAAATGCAAATTTTGCAAACGGAATAAATGATACAAATAAGGTTGACTATTTATTGGCTTTATATAATTTCCAATACGCTTATGAAGAAAAATTAACATTAGCAAATTATGAATCTTCAAAACAAACTAATTTCGTAAATAATGCTGATCATACTATCTCTAATCCATTGAATTCTGTATATACTAATATATTTGATGAATTTTCTGATGGACAATATACTGTAACTCCTAAGAATATTGAAAATAAATATGTTATGTTTATGAAAATTGGTGAAGAATTTACATATCCTACTGAATATGCTAAATTAAGTGCATCTGAAAAAACTGCTATTGATACATTAATAATCAATGATTTAATTGATGAAAGACTATCTGCTTCTTATATAAACTCTAAAATGAATGAATTATTAGAAACTGCTAAATTAGAAATTTATGATCCATACATTGAATATCTTTATAAGAATTCTAATACTGACTATAAATTGACTAAAAACTTTGATAATTCTAACATCTTTAAATTAACTATTAATTCTAGAGAAGAAAAATTATCTGTTAAAGATTTCTATGACTACTTAAATAACATCTACGGTGTTGATATTGCTGTTGAACATTTAATAAATAAATTGTTAGTTAATAATGATGCTTTAGT
>JAVBOS010000095.1:0-4773 GCA_031550255.1 Anaeroplasmataceae bacterium
ATTACTTTCTAATTTTGAAGAAAATAGCGGTAAGGAATCAATTAATTTAGATTTGTTTAATTTTGATGCTTATGATAGTGAAACAGTTGTTAAAGAGGATTTAATCGCCAATGAATTAAAAGAAGACATATTAAATATTGATGTTAATAAATTGACACCAATTGATGCATTAAATTTTTTATATAAACTAAAAAATAAAGTGAATGAAGAATAATCCGAAAGGGTTATTTTTTTCTTGACTTCATATAATAAATAATATAATATATATAAAAAGGAAGTGGATTATATGAATAAATTAATTAATTTATGGCAACATCATCATAGTAATCTGCGCTTGTTAATACGACATTAATTTATGTTGTAGGCACGAGTGCATTTTACTGTACTTGTTGCCTGTATAGATAAGCTATATGGGATATCCTGTATAGCTTTTTTTTATTTTTAATACGCGGAGGAAAATATGGAATTTAAAAATGTAAAAGGTAGTTTTGATTTTCTACCAAATGAACAAAAAATCAATAATTATATTGAAAAAACATTAAGAAATGTATTTGAACAATACGGATATATAGGAATTGAAACACCAATATTAAGTTATTATGATTTACTAAAATTAAAATATTCTAATGATAGTGAGATACTAAATGAAATATATAAATTATCTGATCAAGGAAAAAGAGAATTAGGATTAAGATATGATTTAACTGTACCATTTGCAAAATATATTGCAATAAATAAAGAGATAAAAATACCATTTAAAAAATATGAAATTGGAAAGGTATTTAGAGATGGTCCAGTTAAATTAGGAAGAAATAGAGAATTTATCCAATGTGATATAGATGCTGTTGGAATCTCGGGGCAAGAGACAGAAGCAGAATTAATGCTAGTTTTTATTAATGCTTTTAAACAATTAAATATTGATATAGTTATTAAATATAATAATAGAAAACTAATGAATGGATTGATATTAGAAACAGGTATAGAGAATGATATTTTAGAAAATGTTATAACTATCATCGATAAAATGAAAAAAGTTGATATTGAAGAAGTGAAAAAAGAATTAATTTTATTAAATATTTCAAATGATAAAGTAATTAAACTATTAGATTATTTTAAATATAGTTTTAAAGATATAAAAAAATTGTTTTCTAATTCAATAAATCAAGTTTTACTTGATGGTATATTAGAAGTTGACAATCTAAATAATATTTTAAAATCTTTAGATGTACTTGATAAAGTATCTTTTGATGTATCACTTGCTAGAGGACAGTCATATTACACTGGAATGGTTTTTGAAGTATATGCAAAAAATGAAATTATAAAAAGCAGTATTGGTGGTGGAGGTAGATATGATAATATGATTACCGATTTTTTAGATAATGGAAATAAATATCCAGCAGTAGGAATAAGCTTTGGATTAAGTGTTATTTATGAAATACTTGCAAGCAAAGAATCATTTCAAAATGATTCATTATATGATTTTTATATAATACCAATTAATACAAAAATACAGTCATTAAAACTAGCAGAAAGTTTAAGGTGTAGTGGATGTAAAGTATTAGTTGAATTAAATGATATTAAGGTTAAAAATGCACTATCTTTTGCTAATAAAGAAAAAATACCTAATGTTATAATATTAGGAGAAGATGAGATAAAAAAAGGTGTTTATAAAGTAAAAGAGATGTTTTCGGGAATTGAAAAAGAAGTATATTTATAAAAAAAAGTCTGAATTCAGACTTTTACTTTAACGGTTCAATATAGAAATTACCATAAACAGATGTACTTTCGAAAGTTGTTATAAAACAATGTGGATCTAAACTTTTTACTAAAGAAACAATCTGTTCAACTTTTGATTCAGGGACAACAGTCATAATTGTATATTTTTCTTTTTTTGTAAATCCACCAAGTGATTTCCATATTGTACAACTATACTTTGTTTTATTAGTCATCTCATTTGTTATTGGTTCATAATTCTCAGTTATTATATTAATTACAATTTTTCTTGTAAATCTATGTAATGTATCAACGGTTTTACCACTAACAAAAACTAATATTAATGTATATAAAATTGGTGTCCATTCAGCAAGTATGATACCACCAAGCGTAATAATTGCTGCATTTACAACCATTAAAAATTTACCAATTGAAACTTGTTTTCTTCTAGAATAATAAGTTCCAAGTATTTCCATACCAGCGGAAGAACCACCGACATTTAATGTTAATGAAATGGCTAATCCAGAAAAAACCCCACCAAATATAGCATTTGATAATCCACCATCATTACCAAGTTCAAAGAAATTCATGATGCTATTTGGCAATAAACGAATCATAAAAGTATTTGCGAAAATATAAACTGTTGATAATATTGCAAATCGTTTACCTAATTTACTAAAAGCTAAGTATACTAATGGAATATTAATAGCGAAAAATATTAAACTTGTTAACAAATTGACAAAGTTCATTTGTTCAACATTTTGTAATAAATCTTTTAAATTCGTTTGATAACGTATTATACCTACATATCTTGAAATTATCAAGGAAACACCAGACATTCCACTAGTTAAAAGGCCAGATCCATTAATGAATGCCCTTATAGAATAAGAGTTTAAAAAGGCAGCTAGTATTGTAACAAAATAAGGAAATATTTCTTTAAACATCTTTTTCAAAATAAATCCCTCCAATCTATAATTATTATAGCATATTTATCTATTTATTAATAGATACTTAAAATATATAAAACTTGTTTTTTTTAAGCTATTAATATACAATATTAATATGTAATTATTAAAAGGAGTGGCTAATTATGGGAAAAATTGTTAGATTAAGTACACACTTGGCAAACATGATTGCTGCTGGAGAAGTTGTTGAAAAACCAGCCAGTGTAGTTAAAGAATTAGTAGAAAATTCAATTGATGCCCACTCTACTTCTATCACGATTAGTTTGATTGATTCAGGAATAAAAGAAATAAATGTTATTGATAATGGAATTGGAATGAGTAGTGAAGATGCATTAGAAGCATTCGGAAGACACTCGACTAGTAAAATAAAATCAGAATATGATTTAGCAAGAATTTCATCATTGGGATTTAGAGGAGAAGCAATACCATCAATTGCCTCTGTAAGTAATATTAGGATATTAACTAATGATGGTAGTGGTGGATTTGAAGTAGTATATAAAGCGGGTAACTATATTTCGAGTTCAAATAAAGCTTGTAGTATAGGAACAAACATAATGGTTAAGGATTTATTTTTTAATACACCTGCAAGATTGAAATATTTAAAAAATTTAAGTAGCGAATTAGCAGCTATAGTTTTTTTAGTTGGTAGATTTGCTTTAAGCCATCCAAATATTGCTTTTACTTTAACAAATAATAAAAAAGAAATAATTAAAACAAGTGGAAACAATGACATTGTCAGATTATTTGGTGAATTGTATGGTTTAGAAGTAGCAAAGAATCTGATTTTTAATGAATTTAATGGATTCGGTTATAAATTTAAAATTGTCTTAGTTAAACCACAAGTTACACGAACAACTCGTAATGAAATGACAATAATAACTAATGGAAGATTTGTTAAGAGTAACTTATTAACGAATGCTATTATTGAAGGATATCACACATATTTACCAGTTGGAAGATATCCAATTGCATGTATGTATTTAGATATTGATCCATTATTAATAGATGTCAATGTCCATCCATCAAAGCAAATAATTAAGATTTCTAATGAAGAAGAAATTACTCAAATATTATCAAAATTAGTAGTAGAAACCTTAAATGGCGTTAATAATATTCCAAAAGCATTAGTTATCGAAGAACAAGTTAAACCACAAGAATATAAAAAAGAAACAATTTTTGGAATTGTACAAGAAAATATTTCCTATGAACCTAAAAAAGAGGTATCACCCGAAAAACTTTTCCAAGAAGAAAATGTAGAATATGTTATGAGTAAACCTGTTGAAGTAAAAAAAGATCATTTTCCATATATGGAATATATAGGTCAAGCGCACGGGACTTATTTATTATTTCAAAATGAAGAAGGATTACTATTGGTCGATCAACATGCTGCAGCAGAAAGAATAAGATATGAATATTATTATGACCTATTACAAAAACAAGATGTTGTTAGAAAATCTTTATTAATTCCTTACAATCTAGAATTTACTAAAGAGGAAATGTTATACATAGAGGATAACACAGATAAATTTTTAGAAATTGGCTTTATGTTAGAACAATCAGGGATTAATTCATATTTTTTACGTGAAGTTCCAAGCTGGGCTGATTTTGATGATTTAGAAGATATCGTTCGAAAAATAATAAATATGATGATTATAAATAAAAATATAAGTGTAATGAATTTTAGAGATGGTATAGCTAAACAAATTAGTTGTAAATCTTCAATAAAAGCAAATAAGGCATTATCAAAAACGGAGATTGATGAATTAATAAGTAAACTATCTTTATGTAAAAACCCATATAATTGTCCACACGGAAGACCAGTACTTGTAAAAATAACATCATACGATTTAGAAAAAATGTTTAAGAGGGTAATGTGAAAAAAGTTATAGTAATAGTCGGTCCAACAGGGATTGGTAAAACAAAAATTTCTATAGAATTAGCTAAAAGGTTTAATCTAGAAATTATTAGTGGAGATAGTGTTGCAGTTTATAAAAGGTTAGATATAGGAAGCGCAAAACCAAGTGTTTCAGAACAAGACGGAATAAAACATCACTTAATTGATGTATTAGATCCAACAGAGCAATTTAGTGTTGCT
>JAVBOS010000042.1:0-8240 GCA_031550255.1 Anaeroplasmataceae bacterium
TGATGCTTTTTCATAGGCTCATTGGAATGTTTGGCTTATCTGATTTTTTCATAAATTATAATGTTTTTCTGAGGGGGCGGTATCTAAAAGGCAATGCGTTCGTTACACAAAAACCTTAAGTTGACGACATTGAGCGTCCGTTTGCTAAAAACCCAAAAAATCCCCAAAAAGATAGGAGCCTCCCCATGATAAAAAAGATCATAAACAACATAGAAAAAGTAATCATCGGAAAAAGACAAGTCATAGAATTCTCCGTAATAACCTTACTAGCCGGAGGCCACTTATTATTAGAAGACGTCCCAGGTGTAGGAAAAACCACCCTTGCCAAAGCCATAGCAAAAACAATCGATTTAGGATACAACCGAGTTCAATTCACACCTGACACCCTTCCAAGTGACTTACTGGGAGTATCTGTATACAATATGCATACGGGACAATTTGAATATACAGTTGGAGCCATAATGAGTCAGATAATTTTGGCAGACGAAATAAACAGAACCTCCCCAAAAACACAGGCGAGCCTTTTAGAAGCTATGGAAGAAGGTCAAATTAGTGTGGATGGTAGTACATACTTACTGCCAACCCCTTTTATGGTTATTGCAACACAAAATCCTATAGAATATATAGGCACTTATAACTTACCCGAAGCTCAATTAGATAGATTCCTAATGAAAATATCAATAGGTTATCCAAGCCTTGAAGATGAAAAGAGGATGGCCATGACTTATATAAATTCCATAGAAGAAACTAATATTGATTTTGTTTGCGACGCTAATACTTTAATTAGGATGCAAAAAGAGGTAAATGAAGTAGGTGTTTCAGAGGATATTTTAGGATATATAATAAATATCGTTAATGCTACAAGAAATAATCCTAATATACACTTAGGAGCCAGTCCACGTGCAACCCTTGCAATAGCCAGAGCGTCTAAAGCCAGAGCATATATTTGCGGGAGAGAGTATGTAATACCGGATGATATAAAAAAGATAGTTTTACCTGTACTTAGACATCGTATAATACTATCATCTGAAGCCAGGCTACACAAATTAAAAGTCGATGAGGTATTGATACAAATAATAAAAAGTATAAAAGTTCCGGTATAGGTGATAAAATGATTTTAAATAGATTATTTTTAATATTATTAATACTGCTTAGTGGGGTTTTTGCAAGCTTTTATGGGGGAAGAATTGCATATGCTTTTTTTTATTTGACACTATTATTGCCTTTGTTTTGCATTATATATATTTGCTTTGTTATAATTAGGGTAAAGCTTGATCAGACAATTGATAAAAAGTCTGTAATAAAGGGAGAAACTGTTAATTATAGGCTGGAAGTATTTAATTATGATATAATTTCATTTTATCATATAAAATTAGTTTTCTTTAAAAATAAACTTACTATAAAAGATGAAAACATTGAGTTTTCCTTATTGCCGGAATCATCAAAAGTATATGAAACAGAGATGGTGTGCAATAAAAGAGGAGAATATTTTATAGGAGTAAATAAGCTTTTAGTTACTGACTTTTTAAATCTATTTAGTATAAAATATTATATTAACCGAAAGATAAGCATACAGGTAATGCCAAGAATTATACAATTGCAAAATATTAATTTACTTCTAAATGAAGAAATGAAAATTAGCAACAATACAAATAGATTTAATGATGAAGAAATATTAGATATTGATATAAGAAAGTATGAATCAGGTGATAATAAGAAATTAATTCATTGGAAAGCCAGTGCCAAAAGGATGGAGCTTCAATCAAGGGTTTATAGATATTATGAGAAGATGGGTATAAAGGTCTATATGGATTTGAGAAAGATAAACGTAAAAAATGAACTAGTACAAGACATAGAAGACCAAGTTATTGAAATTGCAATCGCAATAGTAAATTATTGTCTAAAAAACAGAATGCCCACAGAAATATGTTATGATGAAGTTAATTATATTAATCTTCCTGTTAATAGCTATGTGGATTTTGATATATTTTATAAAATATGTGCTACTATCAAATTTGGGAGTAAAAGACTATTGGAAAACCTACTGGATGAAATAATAACATATGATACTAATAAAAAAACAAATATTTTGGTACTTCATGATATATCAGATAATGTCATTAAAAAACTATTATATCTGGTTGAAAATGATTTTAGCATATGGATTATACTTATACAACAAGAAAATTCAGACACAACTAATGAAAAAATTATAAAAATCAGGAATTTAGGGATTAATATAACTTTAGTGTTACCTAATGATGATTTACAAGAAATTCTATTGCAAAGCTAGGAGGTACCTTTTTGAATATATCTTATGAAGAAAAGAAAAGAATATTTAAGGCAATTGCCAGTACATCATTGTCAATGATATTTGCCTACTTAGTAAAAGAATATACTTATTTATTAATTAATTTAATTACGCTTATGATAATTACAATGGGAAGCAATTTATTTGTATGGTTGTTTTCCCATGTAAAACTTAATTTTTATATTTATTTATCCTTAGTATTGGTACAAGCATATATTTTATATACTTTTTTTAAAAAATCTATTTTAATATGGAATAATAATATTGGAGGTATGGATCATATTTATCAGGGAGTTTTCTATAAAGAAATTCATACTACAATCCTTTGCCTTTTTGCGGTATTTTGGTGTTGTGTATTAATTAATTTATTTATGAAAACCTATTATACAAGGATCATAACAATGCTTTTAATAATTACGGGGTTGATTATACTTCAAATATTTGGAATACAAATTAATAAATTCCCATTGTTTATATTATTAAATTTTATAATATGGGTACTAATTGAAATGTTTTTAAATAAAAAAAAGATAGGAACAAAGAAATATAAGAAGCAAATTCTTATGTCTTTAATGCCGGTTTGTTTTATATGTTCTTTAATAGTTATAATAATACCTGCCAGTGATAAACCATTAACTTGGGGAATATTTAAAAACTTAGCCAATAGTGTAGGAAATACATTTGATTCGATTTCAAATGGATTTTCTAATATAAAAAAGATTAATGGTGAATTTGGATTGAATTTTATAGGTTATTCAGAAGACGATAATATACTTGGAGGATCTTTAAGTAAAAGCGATAAAATTGTGTTAGAATTAAAATCCAGTTCTAATCAAATTATATATTTAAATGGCTCAATTAAGGAAATATATACAGGCAAGAAGTGGGAAAAAGGCTTGGAAAGATACTATGGAGAATATGACGAAACATATATGGATTATATCGAACTTATATATTCCTTAGAAAGAGAAATGCATTTAACTGGTATGGATTTAAATACTAAATTATCCAGTTCGTATTTAAACACGAAAGATGACCGAAATCCCATATTAAAAAAAATGGGTCTTCAAATAGAATTTAAAAATATTAGAACAAAGTCGGTATTTTATCCAATCAAAACTTATAAATATGATTTTATTAAATCATATGAACTGGAAAATGCCAATGTTTTATTTACTGAAACAAAAGGTAAGAATACAAAATACTTTTTAAATTATTTTAATTTTAGTTTTGCAGGTTTAAAGGCATTAACTGAAATGAATGAGGGTTTTAATTATAATGAACAGGCTGTATTACTAAATCAGGAACAGCAATATCAATACAGTTATCTTTTGTTTAATGAACGCATGTATGATTACCGATTGTCAACTAATAATTTGCCAGTAAAATTAGCCGAAAGATCAAGAGATATACAAACTAATTGTACATCTCTTCCGATAGACTTGCCTGAAAGAGTATATGAACTTGCGAAAGAGATTACAAAGGACGCAAGTTCTGATTATGAAAAGGCAATGGCTGTTGAAAATTATTTTGAGGATTGGGAATATACATTAAAGCCTGAGCCATGCCCCAAGGAAGAGGATTTTGTTGATAATTTTTTATTTGAACAAAGAAAAGGCTACTGTACCTATTATGCAACTTCAATGGCAGTCTTATTAAGATGTGTCGGTATTCCTACAAGATATGTGGAAGGATTTAGAGCTAATTGCACATCCGGCATAACCGAGGTTAATAGTAATCAGGCTCATGCTTGGACTGAAGTATATTTTGAAGGGGTGGGATGGATTCCATTTGAGCCGACTCCCGGAATGCAAATAGAAAGATATGATAAATTTAATGAAGAAATTGTAAAAGAGATGGAGACGACTGTTTCAAATAGCGAAAGCACATCTGATAAAAATAAAACTACTCAACCATCTGAAACAATGACTCAGACTGTAGCTGTAAGTATACAAAACGAAGAAATATCTCCAATAAATAATATTATATATGTAGTCGCAGTTATTTTGTCAGTATTATTTATAATTTTAATTACAGTATACTTTGTTTACAAATACAAAAAATACAAAAATAGAAAATTATATTTAAAGTCAAACAATTCTGATAAGGTAAAAATCTTATTTGAATCAATCTTAAAATTATATAGTAAGGAAGGACAAAAAAGAGAAGATTCTGATACTATTTTAGATTTTTGTAGCAGTTTGCATAAAAATAAAGTATTTAATCGGATTGAATTTTCTCAAATAGCAGAGATATATATGAAAGCAAGATATAGTCAATTGGATATAACAAAGGAAGAACTGAGAACAGTTGGAGCATTTATGAGAGGATTTAATTTTTATATAAAAAACAAAAATCAACTGATTTCTAAGTTATAATATTTTTATTGACAAAAATCTACTGGAATAATATACTTTATTTTAGACTTATATTGAGGGGTAAAAGATGTAAATAATATCTTTGTACCACTCATATAATCATATGTGGCATTATTCGTATTTTTTAAAATTAGTGTCACATATATTTGAAAGGAGATAAAATTGATTTAGGTCTTTTTTATTCAAAAGCAATTTCATTTAGTTTAAAAAACTTCTTAACACTGTTATCCCATTCTATTTCCAGAGATTTATCCACGACAAAAGTATTAAAATTAGTTCCTGTAACACATGAAAGCTTATTATGTTCATAACGAATATTTAAATATAAACCTCTAATTTCAGTTGGATTAAAATTAAGTTCATTAGAAGATAAAAGTTTTAAGGTATTATCATTTGATAATTGAAAAATAAGTCTAAAGCCTAAGGGAGTTTTAGTACCTTTTATTAACTGGTATGCCAGTGGTTTTATCTCACTCCAAAAGGAATAACTTCTTTCATTAAAAGAAAGTAATTCTTCTTCCGTAAAAAAATCTTCATTTAATTTACCATTAATTTTAAAATTGTTATAGGTTGAAATCTCTAATTCATAAAGATAAAAATTATCAAATGTTTTTTTAATAAGAAGATTAGACATAAAAGATTTAACATCAAGTATTTGTAACGCTATCATAAAAACCTCCTAAGTATTAGATTCGTAATTAGATAAATATATTTGTATTTAGTATACAAGTATTATATCATGTATTTTGATTTTTGCTATAGCAGTAAGGAAAAATAAATAAAATATTTATATATTTTATTAAAAAATCTACTTTTCAAATAGTGATTATTATGATATGATATAGTAATGAAAACTATATATAGTGGTTAACGGAATATGGAGGAAGATATATGAGCTTTAAAATAATAGTTGATAGTTGCTGTGATTTGCCAAAAGATAAGAGAGTCAATTCGAATTTTGTCATTGTTCCATTAACAATACAAGTTGACGATTATAATATTATAGATGATGATACCTTTAATCAGGAAGATTTAATAAGGAGAATGAAGGCAAGTCCTAATGCTCCAAAATCATCCTGTCCATCTCCTGAAAGCTACATGAAAGCCTTTGATACAGCAAAAGGAGATATATATGTTGTTACCCTTTCAAGTAAGCTTAGTGGTTCATATAATAGTGCGGAGCTTGCCAAAAGATTATATTTAGAAGAACACCCAGAAAAAAATATTGAGGTAATTGATTCTTTATCAGCATCAGTGGGCGAAGTGCTTATTGCTTTAAAAATTGAAGAATTAATATTAGAAGGAAAAACCTTTGACCAAATTGTAAACCTAATATATAACTTTAGAGATACTAGTAAGATATATTTTGTATTAGGAACTCTTGATAATTTAAGAAAAAATGGAAGATTATCTAACGTTCAGGCTGTAATGGCAAACGTACTTAACATAAAGCCTGTTATGACTGCTGTAAACGGAGAAATCTTCAAACTTGACCAGGCAAGAGGTACGAATAAAGCTTTAATGAAGATGATTGAATTAATTAAATCAGATACAATAGATTATAAAAATAGAATTTTAGCAATATCACATTGCAATTGTATGGAAAGAGCATTAATGGTTAAAGATGAAATTGTAAAAAGATATTCATTTAAAAATGTTTTAATAGTGGAACAAGCAGGTATTTCTACATTATATACTAATGATGGTGGGATACTTATAAGTTACTAACTAAACATTCCTTTTTCAATGATTTTTAGGGCTACCACAAAATAAACTATTTATACAGTATATAGAAGGTTTAGAAAAATCAACTATATTGTACATAGTTTTTCATGTGGTAGCCTTTTGATGTTATCTACAGATTTAACAAAGCTAAGAACAGTTAATTATGCATATTTTTAAAAATCTTTAATATATCAGCACAAAAACAAAATATCTTCATAGTATATATTAGAAATATTTATGGAGGAATTTTATGAAACCATTGCTTGAAATTAATAATTTATGCTACTCGTATCACTCCATTAGTTCGGAGACGGTTGCACTTTCCAATATATCACTAAGTGTTTTTGATGGTGAATTTGTAGCTATTGTAGGACCAAGTGGCTGTGGAAAATCAACGCTTTTATCTCTTATTGCCGGTCTACTAAAGCCAAGCACTGGGAGCATAAAAATAAGTGGAGAAGATGTTAAAATTTCGGGTAAAAACATTGGCTATATGCTACAAAAAGATCATTTATTAGAATGGCGGACAGTTGAAAAAAACGTAATACTAGGTCTGGAAATACAAAATAAATTAATAGATGAAAGTTATATAATGGTAAATAAATTCCTTGATACCTACGGACTTATTGCATTTAAAAATGCAATGCCCAATGAATTATCAGGAGGAATGCGTCAAAGGGTTGCACTAATTAGAACATTATTATTAGAACCTGATATTTTATTACTTGATGAACCTTTTTCAGCCCTAGATTATCAAACCAGATTAGAAGTGTCAGATGACATTTGCAATATAATAAAAAAAGAAAACAAAACAGCAATACTCATAACCCATGATCTGTCAGAGCCTAGATACTAGAAAAACCATACTAATTTTTATCTAAATTTATTATAGCAAACAACCTATATGTAATCAATATAAATTTAGAATTTATAAGGTAGGTAAAACATTGAATGATATTATAAAATACTTTTAAATTCAATATTGTTTAACATCTATAGGGTAATAAATATTGTATAATAAATAAATAATGTATTTTAATTCTAAGAGAAGTTGATGACATATGTATGCTTAATGATAATTTACTCATCAAACAATTAAAATATTAAATAACATTGTAAATAAAGACAATTACACTACCAAAAAACTATGATTGTTATTAATAATCGTTGCTTTTTATCTTAATATATAAAATCAAATTGATTTCTAGTTGTAATTTTGTAAAAATATGTTATAATTATTATGTAAGCAAGAAAATTTGCATATAATAAAAAGGGAACACTTTGCTTTGTTGAGTGTTTACCAAAAA
The DNA here is from genome assembly GCA_031550255.1 of Anaeroplasmataceae bacterium. Classification (GTDB taxonomy): domain Bacteria; phylum Bacillota_I; class Bacilli_A; order Acholeplasmatales; family Anaeroplasmataceae; genus JAVBOS01. The sequence goes on from JAVBOS010000042.1 coordinate 7,722, forward strand.
TTTTTTGTTAAGACACCGTATCTAAGCTAGATAGGGTGCTATTTTTTTATTTCAACTATTATTAATAGTATGATTAATAAAATGATAATTATAAATAATAGATTTTTATCTTTCTTCATAATATCAAGCCTTCTTCCTACCTATTAGTAAATGGAAGACGGCAAGCACCCAACAATCAGTTATTCCCTTAAATATATAATATCATAAAAAGGAGAAATTTGTAATATAAAGTAACAATTTCAATATTACATATGTAAATAATACATATAAGTGTAGAACTTTTTTATAATCGTAAACATAAGTATACTTAATGATACTTTATTAAGCATACATTTAAAATATTAAATACATTATAAATAAAGACAGTTCCTTTATTTAAAAGTTATGATTGTTAAATAATCGTTGTTTTTTTATATTAAGATACGCTTACTAAAAGTACCAGTAAAATTTACTGATACTTTTAGTAAGCGTATCTATTTTTGAATATCACTAAAATCAAAAATTAATTCATTTGATATT
>JAVBOS010000168.1:0-4208 GCA_031550255.1 Anaeroplasmataceae bacterium
TCTTAAAAACAAGAGAATTACAACAAAAAAAAGAAATTGAAGAAACATATAAGATTGATAATATAAAAATACCGATTAATGGCTATTTTAAAGCACAAAAAGGTAGTATGTTGTCTTTAAAAATTACTTGTGAGAATATTAATTTTATAATTGAAAGTAACATATATCCAGAATCTGCTTTAAAGACACCAACAACAAAAGAAAGAATAAAAGAGCAATTATCAAAATTTGATAAAGAACCTTATTACTTTGATAAATTAGATTTTGATTTAGGAGAAAATCTAAATATACCAATTTCGGCAATTAATGAAATAAGAAGAAATGCAGTGTCTACCTTAAATGATAAAAGATTAGAAAAAAGAACAAAAAAAATATATGCAACCCAAGAAAATAAATTAGTTAATTATTATCAAGATAAAGTAATGTTAAAAGCTAAAGCACAAACGAATAAACAAGTTGAAGCATTAAAAAAATTAAACATTGATGAAATATATGTAACGGAATCTATTTCTGAATTTTTTCCAAATTATTCTGTTGTTTTAGATAGGATAAATACTAATACTATTTATAAAAATAAGCTAATAACAAATAATTTGGGATTTCTAAATAAAACTAATGATGTTATGAATGACATTTATTTAAATGTTGTTAATAGTGAATCAGTAGCCTTCTTAAATAAAAATAATATTAAAACTGTTTCAATATCTACTGAATTAAATAAAAATCAAATAGAAAACCTAGTAAAGCAATATGAATTAAAATATAAAGTAAAACCTAATTTAGAAATGCTTGTCTATGGACATGTTGACTTAATGGTTACAAAAGACTGTGTTATTAATCAGGCATATGATAAACAATCAAAAAATTGTGATTTATGTAAAAAGCATAAATACTATTTAAATGATGAAAGGAAAAATAGCTTTCCAATTATAGGAGAAAATAATTGTATTTTAAGAATTTTAAATAGTAAAAAAATATCATTAATAAATAATTTAAATGAATTGATAGAAATGGGTATTAAGAATTTTAGATTTGATTTTACTATTGAAAATGAAGAAGAAGTAACGGAAGTAATTAACAATGCTATAAAAGTTATTGAAGAAAAGATATCAATAAAAGATAATGATACTATTAAAGGGCACTATTACGATGACATATTATAAAAAAAAGATGAAATTTCATCTTTTTTTTATAAATTAGTTGTTATATTTTTTAATACAGTATTCTTCGATTTCTTCAGCAACTTTTTTAGTAAATGCCACAGCTTCAACAACTGTTTTAGGACCAGACACAACATCACCAGCCGCAAATACACCAGGTCTAGATGTTACACCATTACCAGTAGTTTGAATTAAACCTTTTTCAGATGTATCAATTTGTTTTGTATTTTTAACAATATTTGATTGAGGACCTTGACCAATTGCGATAATAACAGAAGAAGCGAATATTTTATATTGATTAGCTGTATCGTTAAAGTAATAAGGTTTACTTTCTTCATCAAATTTTTTAATAACTGGTTCAACTATAATACCATCTTGTTCTATTTTAACAGTATTTAAATAGTAATTAAATTTTACACCATCAATTTCAGCAAATTCTACTTCATGTCTACTTGCAGTTACTTCCTCAGGACCTCTAAAGAAAATAACATTAACTTTGGAATGACTTTTTCTTATAATAGTTCTTGCAGCATCCATCGCAACATTACCAGCACCTATAACTACTACATCTTTTCCTAAATCAGTATAAGCTTCAGGATTCTTTAAATAATCAATTGCATAATGAACATGACCTAATGATTCACCAGGTATTCTTAATTTATTAGGACGCCATACACCTGTTCCAATAAAGATAGCATCATAGCCATCTTCAAACATTTCATCGATTGTAACAGTTGGACCAATCAAAATGTTGGGTCTAAATTTAATACCCATATCATTCATTTTAACTAACAATTTATCAAGTATTTGTTTTGGTAATCTAAAGTCAGGAATACCATAACGAAGAACTCCACCAATTTTATCCTTAGAGTCAAGTATTGCGACATTGAAACCTTTTTTTGCTAATATAATAGCTAAAGTAATACCAGCTGGACCAGCACCAATAATACCAACTAAATATGGTTTTTTTTCTACTTTTTCATGTTCTAGCTTTTCAAGATAAAAACTAGAGATATAATTTTCAATTTCATGGAATTTAATAGGAGCATCTTTTTTATTTAAAATACAATGACCTAAACAATTATTTTCGTGTGGACAAATTAACGAACACATTGCACTTAGTGGATTATTATTAAATAATATTTCACCAGCTTCATCCATTTTTCCATCTAAAAATAATTGCATTATTTGTGGAATAGGGGTACTTACAGGACAACCTTCTTTACATAAAGGCTTTTTACATTTCAAGCATCTTCTTGCTTCATTAATCATATCTGCCATATTAACACCTCGTATATTATCTCTATTTTACCATTATATTAATAAATTTAAAAGAGATATAATTAGCATAAAATTTTATTTTGGTGATGTCATAGGAAGAGTAGAATTATTTGTAAGAATTTGTTAAAATATCAACGAGGTATAATAAAATGGCAAAAATAGAATTTAAGGCAATAATTGAAAAAAGTGATATGGGTGGTGCTTATGTTAAGTTTCCATTTGATGTTAAGGATGTTTTTAATAAAAATGGGAGAATAGCAGTTAAGGCTACTTTTGATGAAGTAATATATCGTGGTTCACTTGTTAAAATGGGAAGTGATTGTCATATACTTGGTGTATTAAAAGATATTATGAAGCAAATAAATAAAAGAATTGGCGATACTGTTTTAGTCTCTGTCGAAGAAGACTTAGATGAAAGAATTGTAGAAATTCCAGTTGAACTAAATACACTACTTGAAAATAATCCAATAGCAAAAGAATTCTTTAACAGTTTGTCTTATACAAATAAGAGGTTGTTTTGCATAAATATCAATGATGCTAAAACAGAAGAAACTAGAAAAAAAAGACTTGAAAAAGCCATTTCTTTACTTAATAATAAAGAGAAATTTAGATAAATTTAGCATAAATAATCATGGTAAAATATTTTTAATGATAAAATGGATCATAGTCAATAGAAAAGACACAAAAAGAAGAGAATATTATTTAAAAGAATCAAAGTAATTAGATTCCTTAACATTAGGAGCAAGACCAACATTATGAGAATGTGGCCTTTTTTAAGAAAGACTGAATAAAATTAAGCTCTTCTATTTTCTTTCTAAAGTTTTTACAAATATATTGGCGACATCTATCAGAGTGAAATAAAACAAAAGAAGGATAACCACTATTTTTATAAGCTAAGACAAGAGTATCAATAGTAAGCTCTTCATTAATTCTAGAACTTATTTTGTAGGCAATAACTTTTCTAGCGAATAAATCAATAACCACACAAAGATAATAAAACTTACCACAAACCTTAATGTAAGTAATATCACTAACCCCAAAAAGATTAGGTTTGTCCACATTAAACTGTTGATTAAGATTATTAACACAGTTTTCATCGCTAATTAACATATTTTTAAATTTATGCTTAATAGTAGACATAGAAGGTAGATTCATCGAGTTAATTACTGCGATAAAATGTTCAAAAATCACACTAGAAAAATGGATAAATAAAAGATTCCTCTTCTAATAAAAATTATATTATAATGTAGATGGATAGTTTTACATCATTGGGTAAATATCATGTGCTAGAAGTTGACTAGAAGTTTATTATTATTATTTCTCCTTTAGCAAATATGTAATTAGTTCAATATGTTATTGAAGTAAATGAAAAGACTTGTTATAATAAGAATAAATCAATTCATCAAAATGCTAGCAAGCATGAGAATTGTAAGAATTAGATGTGGATTGCATCTATGATACTTAAATAGATATATTGTTCGAGAAAATAATATAACTGAAAATTTATAAAATGAAAGTGTATAGGAGATAAAAAATATGAAAAAAAGAGTTCATTGGGTTGACGTATGCAAGGCAATTTCAATTTTTTTCGTTGTACTTACTCATTTTGAGATAAAAAATTCTGCGATTAATGCATTCTACTCGCCATTTTTCTTATGTTTATTTTTCTTTTTATCAGGTTACATGCATAATGGCAATATTAATTTCAAAAAATTTTTAGTAAAAAAAACAAAAACACTTTTATTTCCGTGGTTTTTTTTCTCAATA
>JAVBOS010000127.1:0-5022 GCA_031550255.1 Anaeroplasmataceae bacterium
GAAATAATTAAAAATGATAATAAAAATAGTTGTTATGTTTTTAAAAAAGAAAATAATTTTGTAATGGAATCATTATATGAAACAATTAATTATAGGGGTGGGTTAGAATGTATAAAATAGCTGTACTTGGGCCACAAGGAACATTTACTGAAATGGCATGTTTAAAATTCATAAAAAATTGTAATATTGAATCAGAAATTTTTTACTTTACTTCAATTAGTAAAGCAGTAGACTTTATAGAAGAAAATGATTTATTAATACTTCCTATAGAAAATACGATTGATGGTTATGTTCAAGAAACAATAGACTTTATCATTAAAAGTGAATTATTTATAATCGCCGATTTGCAAATACCAGTAGATTTTACTTTTGTAAGTAATGGGAAAAGTCCAAATACTTTATATGTTCAATATAAAGCAAAGGGGCAATGTTTAAATTTTATAGAAAAAAATAATTTTAAAATAGTTCAAACTGAAAATAATATTGAATCACTTGAGTTATTACTAAAAGCGGATGAAAACTACGGCGCCATAATACCAACACATAAAGTTAAAGATTATAATTTTTCTAATATAATAGAAAATGTAAAAGATCAAGAAAATAATTATACAAGATTCTTAGTTTTATCTAAAGATGATTATGATACACTTCAAACTAGTAAAGTTAAATGTAGTTTATGTATTCATAGTTTAAAGGATAAACCAGGTTTGTTATATGATATATTAAAGAATTTTTATGAGCTTAATTTAAATTTAATATCAATTATCTCTAAACCTACAAAAGAAGGAATTGGAAAATACAACTTTTTTATCGAAATAAGCTTATTAAAGAAAAATATTAAACTAATAGATAAACTATTAGAAAGATTTGAAATTACAAAAGAATGTAAAATTAAAATATTAGGAATATATTCAAGCATAGACTAGGAGTGAATTATTATGCGAATGATTGATTTAATTGAAAAGAAAAGAGATGGATTTAAGTTATCCAAAGAAGAAATTGAATTTATAATTTCAGGATACACAAAAGGAACGATTCCAGATTATCAAGTTAGCGCCTTTTTAATGGCCATCTATTTAGTAGGAATGGATGATGAAGAAGCAACAAATCTAGCTATATCAATGTTAAACAGTGGGGATAGTTTAGACTTAAGCATGATTAATGGAGTAAAAGTAGATAAACACTCTACAGGAGGAGTAGGTGATAAGACTAGTTTAGTTTTAGCGCCACTAGTAGCATCACATGGTATTAACTTTGCTAAGATGAGTGGTAGAGGTTTAGGTCATACAGGTGGAACATTAGATAAACTAGAAGCTATTGAAGGATACAATATTTATATTAATCCTGATCGTTTTATTGAACAAGTTAAAAAGATTAATATAGCTTTAGTTGGTCAAAGTGGTAATTTAACACCTGCTGATAAAAAACTTTATGCCTTAAGAGATGTTACAGCAACTGTATCTTCAATTCCTTTAATAGCTTCATCCATAATGAGTAAAAAATTAGCAAGTGGAGCAAATGCCATCTGTTTAGATGTTAAAGTAGGAGCAGGTGCATTTATGAAGACATTAGAAGAAGCTCAAAAACTAGCTTCTTTAATGGTTCAAATTGGTAAAAATTGTGGAAGAAAAATGACGGCAATTTTAACTAATATGGAAGAACCATTAGGATTAGCTGTTGGTAATTCATTAGAAGTTATTGAAGCTATTAATACATTAAATGGAAATGGTCCAAAAGACTTATTAGATTTATGTTTAGAAATTGGTTCTTATTTAGTAGTTGATGCTAAGTTAACAGATGACTTAAATGTTGCAAGAAAAATGTTAGAAGAAAATATTAATAATAAAAAAGCTATAAATAAATTAAAAGAGCTAATTAAAGCACAAGATGGAAATGATAAATTTATTGATGATATAAATTTATTTGGTCATGCCAAAGAAGTAGTTGAAGTAAAAGCAACAACTAATGGATATGTTAAACATATTGATGCCTTAACAATTGGTCATGCAGCTATGCTACTTGGTGCAGGACGTGAAACTTTAGAGGACAAGATTGACTTTGTTGTTGGCATTGTTTTAAATAAAAAAGTTGGAGATAAAGTATCTCAAGGAGAAACTTTAGCATACATTCATACTAATGGAAAAAATACTAAACAATGTATAAAAGAAGTTACTGATGCTTATTCAATCAGTAATGACCAAGTTAATGTTAAATTAATTTTAGATATCATAAGATAAGTATGTAATATAAGTTTTAAGAAGGTGATTTTTTGAAAAAGAATTTTTTATTAGGTATTTTAATTTTAATATTTTTTATTATAACTAATAGATATGCTAGATTTTGTAGTACTGAATTAATTGGAATAATTGTTGATATTATTTGGATAACTTCGTTTATTTTAATGTCTTTATTTTTAAAAGCAAGCACAAACAAAAGAATATTTTATATAATATCATTGTTTTTGTTTATACTTGGATCGTTAATTGCTTTAAATAGTTTTGATTATGGTATAGCAATATTCAATTTTGGAAAGGGTATATTTTTATCTATAGCATATCAAGAGTTTTATCAAAGTATTCCAAGTGATAAAAAAATTAGCCACACAGTTTTTTCATTACTTATTGCAAATATAATTTTATTTACATCAAGAATATTTTTATATCAATCAAAATTTATTTTGTTATTTGTTACAGTTATTCCGATTTTTGTTTTAGTAGTAAAGTGTTTTTTTAAAAGACAAGATATTTATGAAAATACTAATAAAGTTAAAAAAGATATAAAATTATTATTAATAATAATACTATTTTTTATAGTTTCAAATATTTGTGCTAATTATATGTTTGACCTTGATATTAAATATGAGTATATACATTTAATTTATTCTCTTATGTCGATGATTTTTGGTTATTTTGTTATTTATTTTATTTTTAAAAAAATGAGTATTAATACAACTATAAAAATATCCATGTTTACTATACTTTTATTTGTTTTATCTTTAATAATTATTGGAAATACAAACGCAATCTCATTGTTTTTTTCAATGTCTATTTCTACAATAACAAGTACTTTGTTTTTATGTATAACACAATCTTATTTTAAAGATAAAAACAAAGTAATAGCATCAAATCTCTGGCTCGCACTACAGTTTATAGTCTGGTCGATACCACCAAGAATTGTTTTAGTATTATTTGATAAAAATTGGCTATTTACTTCTAAATTTACTTTATTTGGAACAATTATAGTTATTATTAATTTTATAATATTTTTTATTTTTAGTGAAGTATATCGCTACATGGATAATAAACTCAGTAGTAAATTATTATTAACAGAAATATTATCGATAAGAGAAGCTGAAATAGCAAATTATATCTTAAAAGGAATGACTCGCAAAGAAATAGCAGAAATATTTTTTCTTTCAGAAAGTACTATTAAAAACCATACAAAAAGTATTTTAGATAAGACAAATTGTAAAAATCAGAAAGAATTAATTCTAAAATATAAATAATTACCCAAAAGGACTATATAAAAAAATCTGTCGAAAATGTAAAATAAAGATAGATTTTTTTTATTATTTATAAGAGGTGCATTATGAAAAAATACTTATCAATTAAAACTATAGGTTTTATCCTAACATTTATCTTAATATTCTCATTAGTATTTCATTTTGGAAATAAGAAGGTAGAGGCAGCAGATGCTTACGAGGTTACAATTACAAATAATGTAGATGGACAGTTAGGCACAAACATAACAACTAAAACTACTACTGAAGGAAAAACAGCAGCAAATATTACTAGTCTAACAGTTTCAGGAAGTATGAATACGACTGATTTTGTGTGGTTAAAAAATAATATATCAGTAAATATTACCTCAATTGATATATCTGCTTTAACGATAACAAGTATACCAAGTCCTGCATTTGACAATAGTTTTTCAGGTGCAAATGGTAGATACAATAATCTATCAAATATAAATTTACCAAATGGGTTAACAAGTATAGGAGATTATGCATTTCAAAGCTGTACAAATTTAGCCATAACAAATTTACCAGATGGAGTAACAAGTATAGGAGTTTATGCATTTTCTGGCTGTACAAATTTAGCCTTAGAAAGTTTACCAGATGGAATAACAAGTATAGGAGGTTATGCATTTCAAAACTGTACAAATTTAGCCTTAGCAAGTTTACCAAATGGGTTAACAAGTATAGCAGATTCTGCATTTGCTTACTGTACAAATTTAGCCTTAGAAAGTTTACCAGATGGAGTAACAAGTATAGGAGATTTTGCATTTTTTGCCTGTTCAAAATTAGCCTTAACAAGTTTACCAACAGGAGTAACAAGTATAGAACTTTATGCATTTTTTGGCTGTGGTAGGTTAGCCTTAGAAAGTTTACCAGATGGATTAACAAGTATAGAAAATGGTGCATTTGAAAACTGTACAAGTCTACCCAAAGTAATGAAATGCGATTTCACCACTTTACCAACAGTACAAACTGACTCTTTTAGTACTTCAGCTGTTTCATACTTTATTTTTCCAGATTCAATATGTAGTTCAGCCTCTTTTACATGGGGTAGGAAAACAGCAATGAATCAAACTGGAGATTATGATGGTGATGGAGTAAATAATATAACAGAATTTAATAATTCTAACAGAAGTGTTTATTTAGCAGAAATAGTTGTTATTCTTTCATATAATTCAACAACAAAAACAATATCTCCAAGCTTTACAGGTGTAGCTACAAATCCAACTTCATCAGAATATAAAATAGAATATGAAGGAAGAAGTACTACAACATATACAAAAAGTACAACAGCCCCAACAACAGCTGGATATTATACAGCCTCATTTTCTTTAACAACTGCAGGTCAAAAAAAATATTCAATGATAACAGCTGATAGTACTATAGCAGTGCAATATATTTATGTAACATCAAGTTCGATGTCAGTTTCAATGTCAAACATAACATATGGAACAACTTTAAGTCCAACAATAACAAATAGTACAGGTGGAACAAGAACTACCGAA
>JAVBOS010000099.1:0-12963 GCA_031550255.1 Anaeroplasmataceae bacterium
AGCCCATCCATTATTTTAAAAATACCTAAAAATATTAATATAAAAACACATATCAATAAAGATATATTCGTGTCTATATATTTTGCAATAATCGAAGCAAAGCCAATAGACAATCCTAATATAAGACTTGATATAACTGAAATAATTAATAATGATATTTTAGGAATTTTAATTTTATTTGTTCCATAAGCAAAACCCGACATCAATGAATCAATAGACAATGCAATATTTAAAATTAGAGCCTCAAATAAAAAAGGAATAGAACGCATATTATCACCTAATGCAGTATATTCCTTTAATTTTTATTTGAATTTGTTTTTACCTATTTTTTAATATTTGTTTAAATAACGATTAATTTCCCATTCTGTAACTTGTTTACGATATTCATCCCATTCAAGCATTTTTGCTTGAATCATCTTTTCGGAAATATGTGTTCCAATCGCCTCTTGAATTATCTTGCTATTTTTAAAGCATTCTACTGCTTCCATTAAATTTGCAGGTAAACTATTAACTCCTAAGTTTTTCCTTTGCTTATCTGTACATTGATATAAATTATCGTAAATAGGATTAACCATTTTACAATTGCCATTTATTCCATCTAACCCTGCCGCAAGAATCGCCGCAACAGCTAAATAAGGATTAGCCGCAACATCGACACTTCTAATTTCTGTTCTTGTCTTAAGTCCCCTAGCAGCTGGTATTCTGATCATTGTTGAGCGATTTGAATCTGACCATGATATATAACATGGTGCTTCGTGACCCGGAACAATTCTTTTATATGAATTTACGATTGGATTAGCTATTAATCCGAAGCCTCTTGCGTGTTCTAATATTCCTGATATCCACTTAAGTGCTACTTCACTTAATTGGTTACTTGTTTTTTCATCATAGAAAGCATTTTTACCATCATTAGTCATTAATGAACAATTCACGTGCATTCCACTTCCTGCAATACCATAAATTGGTTTTGGCATAAATGTAGCATGTAGGTTATGCCTTTTAGCAACATTCTTCACTACCACCTTAAATGTTTGAACATTATCACAAGCTTCTCGTGCACTATCAAATTTAAAATTTATTTCATGTTGTCCTGTGGCAACTTCATGATGAGCAGCTTCCACAACAAATCCTACTTTTTGTAGTTCTAAAACAATATCTCGACGACAATCTTCTGCACAATCTATAGGTGATAAATCAAAGTAACCTCCATTGTCGTTAAAATTTAGTGTCGGCTTTCCTTCTTTATCTAATTTAAATAAGAAAAATTCTGGTTCTACTCCTACATTAAAAGCTGAAAATCCCATTTCTTTCATTTTTTCAATATTTCTTTTTAAAACAAATCGAGGATCTCCTTCAAAAGGTTCGCGCCCACCATTAACTGGTTTATAAACATCGCAAATAAATCTAGCAACTTTTCCGTATGAACTATTTTCCCAATCTAAAATTAAAAACGTATCTAAATCAGGATGTAAAAACATGTCAGCTTCATGTATACGAACAAAGCCTTCTATTGATGAACCGTCAAACATTACATTATTCTCTAAAGCATCTGATAATCTAGTAATAGGAATTTCAACATTTTTTAAAATTCCTAACATATCTGTAAATTGCATACGAATATATCTAATGTTTTCTTCATTACAAATTCTTTTAATATCATCTATTGTATATTTACTCATTTATTTTTCTCCCATTAATGTATATTCATTAAAGCATAATTATATTAAATTATTATTTAGTATAATTTGGTGCTTCAACTGTTATATCAACATCATGTGGATGACTTTCACGTAATCCTGCATTTGTGATACGAATAAACACACCATTTTCTTTTAAATCAGGAATGTCTTTAGTTCCGCAGTACCCCATTCCAGAGCGAATTCCACCACAAAGTTGATAGATAGTTTCCGATAGTGGTCCTTTAAATGCTACTCTACCTTCAATTCCTTCTGGTACTAGTTTTTTAGATTGCTCACCTTTAGATTGAAAATATCGATCTGCTGAACCTCTTTTCATTGCTGCTAGTGATCCCATTCCTACATAAACTTTAAAGCGTCTCCCTTGAAAAACAACTTCTTCACCTGGTGATTCTGCACATCCTGCTAAAACTGAACCAAGCATAACGCAATCAGCACCAGCAGCTAAGGCTTTAACAATATCTCCACTAAACTTAATTCCACCATCGGCAATTACACATACATTTTTACTTTTACAATATTCGTATACATCATTAACTGCTGTAATTTGTGGTACACCAACTCCAGCAACAACTCTTGTAGTACAAATACTTCCCGGCCCAATTCCAACTTTAACAGTATCGGCTCCTGCATTTATTAATTCTTCAGCAGCTTCTTTTGTAACAATATTTCCGGCAATTATTGGTAAATTAGGAAATTGTTTTCTTATTTGTTTTACTGTTTCAATAATATTTTTACTATGCCCATGTGCGCTATCAACTGTTAAAACATCTACCCCTGCTTCAACCAATGCTTTAACACGTTCTAATGTATCTGCTCCTACTCCAACTGCCGCACCAACACGTAAACGACCTTTTTCATCCTTACAAGCATTAGGATATGATGTAACATTATCAATATCTTTACTTGTAATTAAACCCGCTAAACAGCCATTATTATCTACTATTGGTAATTTTTCAATACGATGTGACCATAGGATTTCTTTAGCCTCATCTAATGAAGTTCCAATCTTTGCTGTTATTAAATTTTCTTTTGTCATTACTTCACTAACTTTAGTTTCATCAATAACTGAATATTTAACATCTCTATTAGTTAATATTCCAACTAGCTTTTTATTTTCATCAACAACTGGTAATCCGCTTATTTTAAATTTATTTAATAAGTATTCTGCTTCTAACAATGTTGAATTTGGACTTAGCGTAATAGGATTACTTATCATTCCACTTTCATTTCTTTTTACTAAATCTACTTCATTTGCTTGTTCTTCTATACTCATGTTTTTATGAATAAATCCTATTCCACCTTCACGTGCCATAGCAATTGCTAATTTTGATTCAGTTACAGTATCCATAGCAGCACTAATTATTGGAATATTTAATTTTATTTGCTTTGTTAAGTTAGTTTTTAAACTTACATTATTTGGTAAAACTTCTGATTTTTGTGGAATTAACAACACATCATCAAATGTTAATCCTGTTCTGATATTATTTAAGTTACTCATATTTATTTCTCCCTCACAAGTTATATATCTTTAGTTTTCTTCTTTTATATGTATGGTTCCTATATCTTTTCTAAAAAAGAGATTCTCACATTTAATATTTTTTATATCCTCTAAAGCATTATTTCTTGCTTCAATTAATGTTTTCGCCATACCAACAACAATTAAAACTCTACCACCATTTGTTACTAGTTTATCATCTTTTATTGTTGTACCCATATGGTAAACATTACTTTTTACTTCACCAATATTTATCTCATATCCTTTTTTATAATCCTCGGGATATCCTTTTGAAGCTAAAACAATTCCAACTGTCATTTCATCTTTCCATTTTAGTAAGACTTCTTTACCATCTACAATATTACAAAAAACATCAAAAATATCACTTTCTAATCTTGGTAATATAACTTCTGTTTCTGGATCTCCAAATCTTGCATTAAATTCAATAACTTTAATTCCGTCTGGTGTTTTCATTAAACCACCATATAAAACTCCTTTAAACGGATATCCTTCTTTTATTAAAGCATTTGCTGTTTTTTGAATAATTTCTTTTATCGCAAAATCTTTATCCTCTTTTGTGACAAATGGTAAAGGACTAAAGCATCCCATCCCCCCGGTGTTTGGTCCTTCATTATTTTCAAAGGCTCTTTTATGATCTTGAGCTAGTTCTAAAGGATACACTTTGTCGTTATCAACTAAACACATAAAAGAAAATTCTTCACCAGTTAGAAAATCTTCAATAACTACTTTACCTTCACCAAATTTTGAGTTTAATAGCATATCTGCTAATGTCTGTTTAGCCTGATTTAAATCATTTGCTATTACAACACCTTTTCCTGCTGCTAATCCATCATATTTTAAAACATAAGGAGGTTTTTTATCCATGATGTAGTTTAAGGCTTTTGCATAATCAGTAAAAGTTTCATATTGTGCAGTTGGTATATTATATTTTTTCATTAAATCTTTGGCAAATTGTTTAGATGACTCAATTCTTGCGGCTTCTTTGGTTGGTCCAAAAATTCTCAAGCCCATTTCATTAAATCTATTTACTACACCAGCTGCTAAAGCTACTTCTGGTCCAACAACTGTTAAATATATTTTTTCTTTAATTGCAAAGTCTAATAAAGAAGAAACATCTGTTTCTTTGATATTTACTAACGTTGCAATACTGCTCATGCCTGCGTTACCTGGCGCGGCATAAATTTTTGTAACCTTCGGTGATTTTTTTAAGCTATCACAAATTGCATGACAACGGCCACCACTACCTATTACTAAAACTTTCATTAGTGTTTAAAATGTCTCATACCAGTAAGTAACATACTGATATTATTTTCATTGCATGCAATGATTGAATCTTCATCTTTAATACTTCCACCAGGTTGGACAATTGCAACTATATTGTTTTGTGCAGCATATAGCACAGTATCATTAAAAGGAAAAAATCCATCTGATGCTAAAACTAAATCATCAGTAATTCCATTATTTTTTGCTTGTTCAATTGCAAGATGAGCTGAGGCAATCCTATTCATCTGTCCAGCTCCAATTCCAGCAGTAGCGCCATTTTTTGCTACTACGATTGCATTTGATTTAACATGTTTACAAATTTTCCATGCAAAATCTAAATCAGTCATTTGATTCCTAGTTGGTTTTAATTTTGTAATGCACATTTCAAGATTTAAATTTAAAGTATTTACATCTAATTGTTGCACTAGTAATCCTCCCATTACACTTACGTATTGCTTTGGTTTAGAATCTTCTTTATTCATTTTAACTTCGATTAAACGTAAGTTCTTTTTTGTCATTAAAATATCTAACGCATCTTTTGTAAATGAGGGGGCCATAATAATTTCTAAAAAAATCGATTTCATTAAGTTAGCTACTTCTTTATTAACTTCACAATTTGTAGCAACAATTCCACCAAATATACTAACCTTATCAGCATTATAAGCTTTTGTCCATGCTTCAACAACATCTTTACCAATAGCTGCCCCACATGGATTCATGTGTTTTAATCCAACGCAAAATGGAACATCAAATTCTTTAACAATTGCCAATGCTGCATTTGCATCTTGAATATTATTATAAGATAATTCTTTTCCATGTAGTTGTTTAGAATAAGCTAGTGAATAACTTGAAAAATTATTTTCTTTATAGAACTTTGCTTCTTGATGTGGATTTTCGCCATATCTTAATCCTTGGCAAATATCAAATTCTAAAAATAGTTTTTCTGGTAAATTAGCTTTATCTCGTAAATAAGTAGCAATAACACTATCATAAGATGCAGTATGGCTAAAGGCTTTAGCACATAATTCAAGTCTAGTTGTTAATAAAGTATTTTTGTTTTCTTTTATTTCTTTAATAACTTTTTCATAATCTGTATGATCACAAACTACCGTAACATCCTTATAATTTTTAGCAGCGCTACGTAACATTGATGGACCACCAATATCAATATTTTCAATTGCTTCTTCCATTGTTACATTATCTTTAGATATGGTTTGTTTAAATGGATATAAGTTAACACAAACTAAATCAATGAATTCAATCTCATTTTCTTTTAATGCTTTTAAATGATTTTCATCATCTCTTCTAGCTAAAAGTCCTCCATGTACTTTTGGATGCAATGTTTTTACCCTTCCATCACAAATTTCTGGAAACCCTGTTACATCACTTATATTAATAACTTCAATATTGTTATCCATTAACAATTTCATAGTCCCACCAGTAGCAATTACTTCAAAGCCTAATGAAATTAAATCTTGGGCAAATTTAATTACTCCTGTTTTATCGCTTACGCTAATTAAAGCTCTCATTTATTTTCTCCTCTAAAACTTCTTTAATTGTTTTTATATATAACACATGCTCTAATGCATGTATTTTTTCTTCTAATTCTAAAATATCATTTCCTAAGTAACTAAAAGCTTCTTGAGAAATAATTTTTCCTCCATCCAAACTTTCATCCACATAATGAATTGTTATACCATAAACTTTTACACCATAATCAAAAGCTTCTTTGATTGCATGTGCTCCCTTAAAAGCAGGTAATAAAGATGGGTGAATATTAATTATTTTGCCTTCATATTTTTCTAATAAAGTTTTTCCTATTAGCCTCATATATCCAGCTAAACAAACTAAATCAATTTCATGTTCATCTAATATTTTTACTATTTGTTTTTCATATAAATCTTTAGTTTCATATTTTTTCGGATTAAAACAAAATGTCTTAATACTGTGGTTTTTAGCTCTTTGAATACAATATGCTTGTGCTTTATCACAAACTAATAAAACCACTTGAGCATTTAAATAATCATTATTACAAGCATTAACAATTACTTCAAAATTTGATCCATTTCCAGAAGCAAAAACAGCAATTTTCTTCATTATTTAATACCTTTGATATTAACACCTGGTTTATTATTTATTTTACCTATTACATATGCATTTTCTTTAAAATTATTTAAAATTTCTAATGTTTTAAATACATCCTCACTATTTACTGCTAAAACCATTCCAATACCCATATTATAAATATTAAACATTTCACGATGTCCTATATTTCCATATTTTTCTAAAAAATTAAAAATAGGTAATATTGGCCAAGAACCGTGTTCAATTTCTATACCTTGACCTTCACTTAAAATACGCGGAATATTTTCATCAAAACCTCCACCTGTTATGTGACATATCCCATGGATATCTATATTTTTTAATACTTCTAGTATTGGTTTAACATAAATACTTGTTGGAGTTATTAATACTTCACCTAATGTTTTATCTGATAGTTCTTCATAGACCTTAAATAAATCTAAGTTAGCATCTTTAATGATTTTTCTAACTAAACTAAAGCCATTTGAATGGACTCCACTAGAAGCAATACCAATTAAAACATCATCTTCTTTTACTTTTGTTCCATCAATTAACTTTGATTTTTCTACAACGCCACAAGTAAAACCGGCAATATCATATTCACCATCATTATACATACCTGGCATTTCTGCTGTTTCTCCACCAATAAGCGCACAATTAGCCAAAATGCACCCATCTGATACACCTTTAACTATTGCCTCTATTTTTTCTGGTTCATTCTTTCCAACAGCTATATAATCTAAAAAATATAATGGTTCTGCACCTTGAGCTAAAACATCATTAACACACATTGCAACTGCATCAATTCCGATTGTATCATGTTTATTAAGCTCAAATGCTAATTTTAATTTTGTTCCAACTCCATCAGTACCACTTACTAAAATTGGTTCTTTTACATTTAACTTTGATAAGTCAAACATTCCTCCAAATGCGCCAATGTTTCCCATAACACCTAAGCGCGAAGTTGAAGCAACATGTTTTTTAATTCTTCTAACTACCTCATAGCCAGCTTCTAAATTTACACCAGCTTTTGAATAACTCTCTGCCATACAATTCCTCCTAAAACTTTCCATCTTTATTTGCTTGTTCAACCGCTTGATATAAAGCCGTTGGATATTTACCATTAAAACATGCTATGCATAATTCATTTCTCTTGGCAGCTTTATAAACCCCTTCTTCTGATAAGAATTCTAATGAATCAGCACCTATTATTTCTCTAACTTCTTCTTTTGTATGTCTACTACAAATTAACTCTTCATATGTTGATGTGTCCACACCATAAAAACATGGATATTTAAATTGTGGGGAAGAAATTCTAACATGAACCTCTTTAGCTCCTGCTTCCTTTAGTAATGTAACTATCCTTTTCGAAGTTGTTCCACGTACCATTGAGTCATCAACTAAAACAACTCTTTTTCCGCCAACAATTGAGCTTACTGCAGACAATTTCATTCTAACCCCTTTTTCTCTCAAGTCTTGACTAGGTTGAATGAAAGTCCTTCCCACATATCTATTTTTTATTAGACCCATTTCATATGGAATCTTACTTGCCTCACTATATCCGATCGCTGAACTTGTTGCCGAATCAGGTGCTCCAATGACAATATCTGCTTCTACTGGATATTCTTCTGATAATATTTTTCCACTCTCTTTTCGAAAAGTATGAACATTACATCCCTCTATATTACTATCTGGTCTAGCAAAATAAATGTATTCCATAACACACATTTTATGATGTTTAAACTTAGAATAATCATGGCTAACTAATCCTGTTTCATCAAAAACAACAACTTCACCAGGCAGGACATCTCTAATAAATTCAACCCCAAGTATTTCGAAAGCACATGTTTCACTACTTACTACATATCCCCCATTAAGCTTACCTATTGACAATGGTCTAATGCCGTATTTATCTCGACAAGCATATAATTTTTTATTTGACATGATAACAAATGAAAAAGCACCTTCTAACATATTTAAAGCATCTATTATTGCTGTAATACGATGTTTCTCATTTGAACTTTTTTTAATTAAATGAGCAAGAATCTCACTATCTGAATTTGTTTGAAAAATACTTCCCTTATCTTCTAAATATCTTTTTAATTCTCTTGAATTAATAATACTCCCATTATGCGCTAAAGCAAAGTCCCCAGTATGATGATGGAATGTTAATGGTTGAACATTTTCCAAGCCTTGACCACTTTTATTTGCATATCTAACATGACCAATACACATTTCACCTTTTAAATTTTCTAAATTTGTATTATTGAATACTTCAGTAACTAATCCTTCACCCTTTACTGTTTTTAATGCCTTATCATAAACGCTGACAATGCCGCATCCTTCTTGTCCTCTATGCTGTAATGCATGTAATCCATAATAAGCAAGATTAGCTGCATTATGGACATTATATATGCCAATTACTCCACATTCTTCAACTATTTCTTGTTCTCTAATAAAATTTTTCATATTAAACCCTAGTTTTCTCTAATCTATTTAAAATCTCTTGATAAGCCTCTTCTATTTTTCCTAAATCTCTTCTAAATCTATCTTTATCTAATTTATCATTTGTTTTCTTGTCCCAAAGTCTAGCTGTATCAGGACTTATTTCATCAGCAAGAATAATGTTTCCTTCAGCATCTTTACCAAATTCCATTTTGAAATCAATCAAATTAATATTAATATTATCAAATAATTCTTTTAAAATTTTATTAACATGTTTTGCTATTTCATAAATAATCTTTAGTTCATCATTAGATGCAATATTTAAAACTTCTGCATGATAATCATTAATTATCGGATCTCCTAAATCATCATTTTTATAGCACAGTTCAAATACCGAAATGCTCAAAACTGTTCCTTCTTCAATACCTAGTCTTTTAGAAAATGAGCCAGCCGCAACATTTCTTACAATTACCTCTAAAGGAATAATATTAACCTTTTGGCATAATACATCACGATCATTTAAAATACCCATGTAATGTGTTTTAATTCCTTTTGAATTAAGATGTTCATAAATAACCGAAGAAATTTTATTATTTAAAATACCTTTGTTTTGGATACTAGCTTTTTTTATACCATTAAAAGCTGTTGCGTCATCTTTATAATGGATAATAACTTTATCATTATCTTTCGTTTTATAAACCTGTTTCGCCTTACCTTCATAAATTAACTCTAATTTTTCCATACATGATTCCTTTACTTATTTTTAAAATAATTTATTGCATTTTGAAAAATATCTTGTTGTTTATTTCCTACAATATTTTTAAATAAATTTTCTTCATAGCGTTCGCTATGTCCCATTTTTCCTAATATTTGTCCATCAAGACTTATAATTCCTTCAATAGCATAAGATGATCCATTTGGATTAAATGGACTTTTTACTGTGACATCATTATTTAAGTCAACATATTGAAATGCTACTTGTCCATTTTTGAATAATATCTTAGCGTCCTCTTCACCAATAACAAACTTTCCTTCTCCATGACTCATAGCAATTGTATGTGTCTGTCCTATATCAAATCCACTTAACCATGGTGAATTAATACTAGAAACTCTTGTGGTAACCATTTGAGAAATATGTCTATCTATATCATTTCTAAATAACGTTGGTGAATCTTTAGTAACCATACCTAAACGTCCATATGGTAATAATCCAGATTTTACTAATGCTTGGAATCCATTACAAATTCCTAAGATTAATCCTCCTCGGTCAATTAATGCATGTATCTCTTGGACAATATCTTTATTATTTAAAACATTAGCAATAAATTTACCGCTTCCATCCGGTTCATCTCCAGCACTAAAACCACCACTTAAAACAAAGATATGACATTTTGAAATACGTTCTTTCATTTCTTTTATTGAATCAAAAATTGCTTCACTATTTAAATTACAAAAAACACTTGTTGTAATTTCTCCACCAGCTTTATAAAAGGCTTTAGCTGTATCATAATCACAATTTGTCCCTGGAAATACTGGTAAATAAACAATTGGTTTATCAACTATATGCCCGTGATATTTAAATGTTTTTATTATAGGTTTAAAAGTCATTGTAGTTGCATTATTAATACATGTTTCTTTGTATATAGTATTAAATTTTTCTGTATTAGCTTTATATAATTTTTCTAATGTAAAAATTACATTATTTATTTTAATTACTTTTTCATTTATCGTTTTACCTAAATATAATCCTTCTAATTGAACATTTGATTCTACCAAAATAGCCCCATAATTATAATTAAATAAATCATCTTCATTTATAGTAATATCTGCCCCAATTTCATTTCCAAATGACATTTTAGAAACAGCTTCACTTACACCACCAAACGAAATAGCATAAGCGGAAATAATATTTTTATTTCTTATATTTTTTGTTACATATTTAAATTTTTTATCTAAATCTTCATAATTTGGTAAATAATTATCTAAAACATTTGGCTTAATTAAATACAAATAATTACCAGCTTTTTTAAATTCAGGACTAATGATATCATTTGCATCTACTGTAGTAATCCCAAATGACATTAACATTGGTGGAACATTTATATTTTGAAATGTACCACTCATTGAATCTTTTCCTCCAATAGATGGTAACTTCAATTCTACTTGAGCTTTTAATGCACCTAATAAAGCGCTAAGAGGTTTTCCCCATGAAAGTTCACTATTCATTTTTTCAAAATATTCTTGGTAACTAAAACGCATATTTTCATAATTAGCGCCAGCAGCAACAACTTTACTAATTGATTCAATAATTGCATATTGACTTCCATGATATGGACTATATGTACTAATAAAAGGATTATATCCATATGCCATAATACTTGCCGTGTTAGTAAAGTGATTACCTACAGGTAATTTTTGAACAGACACTTGCGTTTCTGTCTTTTGTGTATATCCACCAAAAGGCATTAAAACTGTAGACGCTCCAATTGATGCATCAAAATTTTCAATCAAACCTTTTTGACTTAAAACATTATTATCACTTAAATTATTTAACATTTTTTCTTCTAAAGTATTTCCAATAATTTTTCTAACAAAAGGATTAGATTTATCAATATTAGAAATTCTAGCTTTGGCAAAATGTTTAGCACCAGCACTATCTATAAAATCGCGTTTTAAATCAGCAACTAGAACATTATTATTAAACATTCTAAGTCTATTTTTATCTGTAACATCACCAACATATGTCACTTCAATATTTTCTGTTAAACAATATTTAACAAATTCTTCTTTATCAAATTTTTCAATTACAACTGCCATTCTTTCTTGTGATTCACTTATAGCTAATTCAGTTACATTTAGTCCTTTATACTTTACAGGTATTCTATCTAAGTAAATATCTAATCCATCAGCTAATTCACCAATAGCAACACTTACTCCACCAGCACCAAAATCATTTGATTTTTTTATTAATTTTGTTACTTCTGGCTTTCTAAATAAACGGGCTAACTTACGTTCTTCTGGAGCATTTCCTTTTTGAACTTCACTGCTACATAAATCAATAGAGTTTACATTATGTTCCCTTGATGAACCTGTAGCTCCACCAATTCCATCACGCCCAGTACGTCCACCTAATAATAAAATTATATCTCCACTAACTGGCTTTTCTCTTCTTACATTTGCAGCTTTAACAGCTCCTACAACAGCCCCAACTTCAAGTCTTTTAGCAACATAGTTATCATGATATATTTCACGAACATGTGTTGTAGCTAAACCAATTTGATTTCCATAGCTAGAATAACCACTTGCGGCTTTTGTACTTATTATTTTTTGTGGTAATTTACCAACTATTGTCTTACTAATATCTTCATAAATATTTCCAGCCCCAGTTACACGTAAGGCTTGATATACATAACTTCTTCCTGAAAGTGGATCTCTTATTGCTCCACCTAAACACGTTGAAGCTCCACCAAATGGTTCAATTTCTGTTGGATGATTATGTGTTTCATTTTTAAACTGCAATAACCATTTTTCATATGACCCATCAACATCTATATTAACATATATACTACATGCATTATTTTCTTCACTAATTTCTAAGTCTTCCAAATATCCTTTTTTTCTTAAATATTTGGCACCGATTGTTGCTATATCCATTAAACAAGTATCTTTATCACTTCGATTAAGTTCGTCTTTAAGCTTATAATATAAACTTAATGATTCATTTAATTCTTTTTTTATAAAAGATTCTTCAATAACTATTTCTTCTAGTACAGTATTAAACGTTGTATGTCTACAATGGTCTGACCAGTAAGTATCTAGTATTTTCAACTCAGTTTCATAAGGATCTCTATTTTCTTTTATAAAATAATTTATAACACAAGCTAAATCATCAGTATTCATTGCTAATTTATATTTTTTACAAGCATCAGTTAAAGCATTATTCTTATTGTTTCTGAA
>JAVBOS010000052.1:0-2772 GCA_031550255.1 Anaeroplasmataceae bacterium
CAAATATAGAAAAGATATCTTTAGGACTGACAGGAGGATATGATTCACGCTTAACAGTGGCTATGTTAAACAAAATCTGTAAAAAACATGATATTCCTCTTCTTTGCTATTCATATGGTCCAAAAGATCATCCAGATGGAATAATAGGCAAAAAAATATCAGATGTTCTTAATAGAGAATATAAACATGTGAAACATTCTCCTAGCACACCTAGTTATGGTAAACTCAAAGGTCCTAAAACAATTGAAGATTATATGCAAAGTTTTTATTTGACACAAGGAGATTTTAATTCTAATGATTTTTTTTATGATTATGACAGAAAAATAGTGAAACCTACTGTTATAAAACAAGTTGGAATGGATGCATACAAAAGATTCAATGAAAACTTAATATATTCTGGAAATAGATGGTATGCAAGAACAATTCTCTTCAGATACAACTTTTTTCTGCCATTATTTTATACAAAATATGAAGTATATTTCGCATTATTATATGGTAATGAGAATTATAGAGAATTAATTTATGAAATTTTAAAAAGATCTGAGCCAGAATTACTAAAAATTCCATTTGTAGGGTGTGATCTGCCTCAAGCTAATCTTAAAGCATACTCCAGTGTAAATTCTTCTAAATTTCATCCTAAAGAACCATGCCTATGGGATTACAATTATGTTAAAAATCAATTAAAGTCTTTATTAATTGAAAATCTTAATAAAAAAATTGGAATTAATGGAAAGGTTGTGTTAAAATTTGTTGGTTTGAATGAATTAGACTTTTTCTTAAATCAGAATATATATATAGCTATTCAAGTTTATAAAAAAAATGAAATTAGTCTAAAAGATTGCATTAAACAATTAGTAAAAGAAAAATCATTGCAAAAATATCCAAAAGAAAAAATTAATCTTGAAATAAGTAAAGAGATAATTTCTAGTCAAACAATGCGAAATATGATAATATTAATGGATTTTGCTTCTGTGGCAGATAAACATTCATTTGAAGAAATTGAAAATACAATATTTAATGACTCTAAATAGTTAAATTATTAAAAATTTAATAGATTTTATTATATAATGATCTTAAATATTATGAATAAATTATAATCAATATATGATTTAATTATTCAAATGATATTTTAAACTTATTAAAAAAAAGGAGAGTTTAAAATTAAAATAAAGAATGTTCCTGAAGAATATGAAAAAAATGTGCTTGAAGAAGTTGAACATTGCCTTGAAAAATCAGAAACGGCAGAATACGAAAGACGATTTTTAAATGGCATTATCAGAGAAGTAAAGCCTGAAAAAGTTTTAGAAGTCGGTATTTCAGCAGGAGGATCGAGTATTATAATTTTAAATGCTATCAAAGATATTGAAGGTGCTGAACTATATTCAATTGATCGTAACACCCAATACTACTCAAATCCAGGCAAAAAAGCAGGATATTTAGTCGAAAAATTTATTCCAGATTATATGAATAAGTGGAAACTTTATACAGGGGCTGTTTCAGCGAAATATTTAGAAGAAATAGGAGGTGGAATAGATTTATGTTTACTTGATACAGTGCATTATCCTCCTGGTGAGCTCTTAGATATTCTAATGAGTTTACCTTTTATGAAAAAAGATGGAATTATAATAATTCATGATATTAATTTTAACAATTTTAAAGATAAAGAAAAAGGAATAGCATGTAATTACCTTTTTAGCGTTATTAAAGCAGAAAAATTACTTCCAAAAACATGGAAATGGTTACCATACCCTAATATTGGAGCTCTTCAGATAAATGAACAAACTTTAAAATATATTGATGATATATTCTTTGCATTAAGTATTAATTGGGTTTATATGCCAACAGAAGAAGATATAGAATATAATAAAAAATTAATTTCCAAGTATTATGGTGAAGAAAAAAAGGATAAGCTTGATCTAATCTATCAATATAATAAAAAAGCTTTTGAGCTAAAAAAATGGACGACAAAAGAATTAAAAAAAATGAAGAAGAAAAAGAAAAGAAGAAATTAAAGAATATTAAAATTCTTAAAAAAGAGTTAAATAAACAGAAAAACGAAAATAGAAAAATAAAATCATCAAATAGTTGGAAAATAACAAAACCACTTCGAAAAATAGGTAAAAAAATAAAATAAAAATAGAATAATTTTTTAATTAGTTTTAAATGTTTTAATCATTCATTTTACATTTTTATTTTAATTAAAGCCTTAAATAATGCATTATAATAATGATTCCTAAATATATTAAACATAATTGCTCTTAAAAAAATTTTCAAAAATAATTAGCAAATATGTTCTCTTATTATTCAATAATTAATAGTGAATTGAAAAAAATGATTCTAATATAATATTGATTTTTTGATATTATTTTTAGAGTAGAATAAGAAAAAAGTTTTAACTGATAATTTTTAGTATTTAAATTGAGATTAATTAAAAAAATTTTGTTGTGACTAGTTATAAAAGAATCTTACCAATGATATTAAATGAGTTTTTCTTTAAAATATTGTAGGGCTTAAATATGTTTCAAACAAAATGCATGAATAAACAACTTAGAAATGTGTTATAAATTGCCACCTAAAATAAGAAAAACCACAATATATTAATTTTATAATCAATTGATTATATTTCCTTAGGTATTTTAGGGATGTCTTAACTAAAAACTAGATATATATTGAAAATATATTTTTTTATTTTAAAGATTAAATTAATGATTAATTATCAAATAATTTTTATAGAAGTATTATGATATAATTTATAACATTAAAATTTATTGA
>JAVBOS010000079.1:0-3581 GCA_031550255.1 Anaeroplasmataceae bacterium
CAGTAATACTATAATCATCATAAACTGACCCACTTATAGAAACAAATCCAGCCACTTTGGCATCAACAAATTTTTTATAGTTTTCATATGGCATTGGTCCATTTATCATAATAATTTTATTTTCAACATTCAACAAATTAACATCAAGTGCATTCTCAACATAAATAAATTCAGCTTCAAGACCATCTTTAGCTGTACTTCCACTCATTCCATAACCTGTAACTGTATATTCTTTTTTATAAGGTTCTAAAATTTCTAATTTAGCAACTTCTATTTTTGGAGTATCCACTAAAAATTCTTCAATTTCTACTTTTACACCTGCTTTATTGCATTCATCAATAAGCATATTGGCGCACTTTAATTCTTCTTGTGTTCCGCCTAATCTTTCAAAACTTATTTTCTTTAAAAAATCAAACGCTCTATCTTTATCAATATTCATACTATTCCTCCTAAAAATTTCCTTAAATTATAGCATGAATTTTATTTATCTTCAATAAAAAGAAATTTTATTTAGAATTAAAGTGTATTTTTAAAATTTTTTCTTCATTTAATTCCTTTTTACCTAATAAAATCGTATTATTTTTACCTTTATATAAATTTGAACATAAGTCTTTATATTTTGGTTCAAACTTAATATTTTTTAATTTATTGTTTGGATACAGATATTTATTTAATAAAAACATATTATATTTTTTCTTATACGTTTTTATATTAATATAATTTTCCATTAATAAATAAGAAAAAATAAATAACATATTTAAATTAAAGAAAAAAATACTCATATAAGTTAAAAATACTACTAAACAAACACTAGAAATACATGTAGATATTAATAATGCCTTTTTATATTTAAAAGAATTGGACATTAATGTTTCAAGTAGTCTTCCTCCATCTAATGGACTAATTGGTATCAAGTTAAATACTAACATAATTAAATTAAAATAAAAAATTAATCCAAAATTCTTAAAACATAATAAAATTATAAAAAATAAAAAATTTACAGTAATACCACTTACATATAACAAAAACTCTTCTTTTAAAGAACTATTTGCAAAATTACATTCAATAATTGCGCCAAATGGTAATAATTCTATTTTTGTAACTTTATATTTGTATTTTTTGATAACAATTAAATGTCCTATTTCATGAAGAATTAAAATCATATACATTATAAATATTTCTTTTATAATGCCACTCATTATACTAGTTATTATAAATAGAAAAAAAGTATAATGTATTTTAAGCTGCTTCATAATCGTTTACTAGTGCACAAACTTCATTATAATCTTTTTTTGATAGATTGGTTACAATACATTTAAAGGTATTACTGTCATTTTTAATTTTTCCAATAATATCACCAACTTCAACTCTTTGATATAAGGCAACATTATAGCTATCTAATCCACTTATTTTATATTCATATTTTTCTGTTTGTATAATTATATATTTATCATTATCAGAGGCTTTTTTTGTTACAACTCCACTTATTGGTGAAAATAAACTTTCCCCTAAATACTCAATATCGATACTTCCACCAACATATTCATAGTCTTTTACTGTAATACTATCAACAGAACTAACCTTCTTAATTTTAAAAACACTATAAATATCTCCTTGATATATAACCGAAAGATATGTTAAATTAATGTTTTTTTCGATATAGTTTTTATAATTTATTTTTGTGTTTTGTGTAAAAAAGCATGTTAATAAAAAGAAAAAAGAAAACGTAATTTTTAAATATAACTTTTTCAAAAATATCACCTAAATAAGTATATTATTTATTTAACTAAAATATTCATTTCAATAAAGCTATAATAGTCATCTTTACCAATTATAATATGGTCCAATAACATTATATTTAAAAGCTTACCTGCCATTTGAAAATCAGAAGTATATTTTAGATCAGACTTGCTTGGTCTTACATCTCCAGATGGATGATTATGTATTAAAATAATTCCATAACATGAGTTCTTAATACCATGCTTAAGTACTTCTTTAATGTCAAATGTAACGTTTGAACTTGTTCCTCTATTTATTAATCTTTTCTCAATGATTTGACATTTTGGATTTAAGTATAATGCATAAAATACCTCTACTTTCTCTAATGACAAAATAGGTTGCATTAAAGCAAATATTTCTTTTGGATTGTCATATTTTATTTTTATATCTTTAAAGCTATAGACTCTTTTAACTAATTCAAAACAGGATAAGATAATACATGCTTTAGAATCTTTTATTCCTTTTATTTTTATTAACTCTTGAAATGTAAAATTTGATAAGTCACTTAACTCACTAACACTATTAATTATTTTTGTAGATAGTTCTCATGCTGATTCTTCTTTATTGCCAACTCCTAATAAAATTGCTAGTAATTCTTCGTTACTTAAAGTATTAACTCCATTTTTAATTAGCTTTTCTCTTGGTCTATTAATTATATTTATTTCTTTTATTTTCATTTTCATCACCATTATATAATAGTTATAATTAATAAATTTTTCTTAAAATTAAAAAAACATCTATGCATTTCATTTTGAAATGCATAGATGTTTATATATTAAATTAATTACTTTATATATTTTCTAGTTTATTTAATTTTTTTCTTTTATATTAATTAACTAATCTATAACAATTAATAGCTAAATATATAAATAGCGTGATACTAGAAATAATTATAATAGAGATAGATGCTTTATCAAAATTTATAGCTGTTGTAATAATCATAGCAATTGGGAAAGCATAATGACATATTCTTGTTATCCAAATTATTCTTTTTATTAAGATATAATCTTCTTTACCTTGAGCAATATATCTTAATATATATAATAAAATTATAATAAAAAAATATATTAATACTGATTTTGTATATAAATTTTGTTTGTGTTTAATTGCATAAAAAAGTAAAATAAGACTAGAACTAAATATTAATATTGATATTATGTTTTTTAATATTCTTTTAGCCTTTGTATTAGCATGAATATATCCAGAAAAATGGCTAAATAAAGCAACTAATGCTTGTATAATTATTTCACCAAACAATTCAATTAATAATTCTATTAATATTTCCATTATATTACCTCGTGTTATTTTATAGTATAACACATTAAAACATTTTTTTGAACATTTTCATTCTTAATTAAAATGATTTTTTGGAGTATCTTTTATCATATCGGATACATATATCTTTATTCTCATTGATATGAACATGTACCCAATCTTTAGTTTCATTTCTGAAAAGTGTAACAACTTCTTTTAATTGTTGTTCCCCTGTTTCCTCATCATAAGCCCAAACCTTGTCTCCAATTTCAATATTTTCTATTGCTTTATAGCCCTCTTCCGTTAAAACTAATGTTTTTTCTTTAAAACAAACTGTGTTTTTAACTGCCTCATCAACAATATTAGTAGCCTTAGCCGCTTCCTTGGCAGCTTTTGCAGCTTTAGCAGCCTTACCCCATTTAGTTAATCCATATATTGCTTTTGCGGCACTCACAACTGAAGTTATAGCTACCGCCATCACAAACCCATCCATTGCACTTGATACTGCCCCAGTGGCTGCCGCTTCCCAAAAGTTTCCTCCTTGTGTA
>JAVBOS010000145.1:0-16481 GCA_031550255.1 Anaeroplasmataceae bacterium
CTCTTCCGTTACACCCGTCATAACATTTTCGAATCCTTCTATTTTAGATTCATTAAAATTATTTATTCCACAAAAGACAACAGGAGTATCATTAAATAAAATATAGTGATATCTTTTAATAAATTGCAATGCATCATCATCTGATACAATTATCACATCTGGACTTTTTTCAATAAAGGTAGATCTTAATTGCGATTTTAATAATAAAAATTGTGCCTCTGTATTCGGAATCCTTTTTAAATTTAATCCAAAATTGTAATAGATTATTTCTTGATGTTCATCAATGATCGAATGTATGCCATTTATTATATTTTTTTCCCATATCATGTCAGAGTTATACGAAGAAACATGTAACAATGTTTTTTCATTTAAGGATGCTTCTATATTATTGTTTTTTATTTTATCAAACGTTCCATTTTCATCTAGTTTACGATATGCTTCTTCTAGTTGGGGAACTAAATAAGAATGGGCTTTATTAACATAAGAATATGTATTTAAAGTTTCAATTGATTTATAAATAATACCTTTGGGATGATTTTCCATATACATATCCGTCAGTGGTAGTATTACAACATCGAGTGTCTTATTTAATAAATTTTCAAATAAATTATCATAGTCATTAAGTGCTATATAATCATTTGCATATTTCAAAACATTATTTTCAACATATAAATTTTTATAATGATATCCTACTTTATAAGAACTTATATCATTCCATGTATCTAATTTACCTGAGAAATCTTTTAAATAAAAAACTGTTACATTCATTTTAGATATAGGATAAGGAACCTTAATTAAGTTATTATAATTCTTATCAATATCATCAACTTGGCAAGCCAGTACATCATTTTCTCCATTTTCAACTGAGTAAACTGCTGATTTCATCCCAAAGCTATCAAACACTACATTTTTATCTATTTCTTTAAATCCATAGTAAATTTTTCTTTCGAATCTTAATGATTCATCATCTGCAATAGCAATTTTTATAACATCATTTGCAGCAGTATTTACTTTAAATGGATTGTTTAAATTTACAAGAAGAAAAAGAAAAAGAAGAAAAACAAATCCTTTTATAAATTTAAAGCATCTTTTTATAAGTTTATTTTTTTCTACATTTTTCATATTTTTTCGACCTTTTTTTGGTTTAAGTTACCTATATTATAATACCAATGACCATTTTATACAACATTTATATATAAATGTCTTTAAAATTATTATCAAAAAAACATAATTTATTCTTGATATTTAACTTAAATACAAAAAAAAGACCACTAGAAAACTAGCAGTCTAATCATATTATTCGTATTTAGCTTCAATCATACGTACGTAGTTAGCGTAACGTCTTTGAGCATCTTTTAAGTTTCCATCTAATAATTCTTGAGCACGTTCAGGGTTAGACGCAACTAATTGAGAATAACGTCCTTCGCTCATTAAGAATTCATTATATTTTGACCAATCTGGTGCTTTAGAATCCATTTGGAATGGATTTTTACCTTCTTCAGCTAAAACAGGGTTATATCTAAATGTTGGCCAGTAACCACATTCAGTAGCTAATTTAGCTTGTAATTGAGAATTATATAATCCACCTTTAATATTATGAGCTATACATGGTGAGTAAGCGATAATAATTGATGGTCCTTGATATGCTTCTGCTTCTTTAATAGCTTTAATTACTTGAGCAGGAGATGCTCCATGGCTTATTGTTGCCACATATACATGTCCATAACTCATAGCAATTGATGCTAAGTCTTTCTTTTTACCAGGTTTTCCTGATGCTGTAAATTTAGCAATAGATCCTGTACGAGAAGATTTAGAAGATTGACCACCAGTATTAGAGTAAACTTCAGTATCTACAACTAAAATATTAATATCTTCTTTATTAGCGATAACATGGTCTAATCCACCGTATCCGATATCATATGCCCATCCATCTCCACCAATTACCCATTGAGAAACTTTTACTAAGTAATCTTTTAAAGATATAATTTCTTTAGCAAATGGTTTATTGATTCCTTCCATAGCCTTAACTACTTTAGGCGCTAATTCTTTTGTTTTTTCACCTAATGAACGATTTTCTACCCATTCTTTACAAATAGCAACTGCTTCATCATTCATTTCACTATAGTTATTAACCATAATTGTTTGGATTCTATCACGAATAGTTTCAACAGCCATTCTCATACCAAATCCAAATTCAGCATTATCTTCAAATAATGAGTTAGCCCAAGCTGGTCCTCTTCCTTCACTATTAGTAGTATAAGGAGTAGCTGGGAATGAACCTGAATAAATTGAAGTACATCCTGTAGCATTGGCAATCATCATTCTATCTCCGAATAATTGACTTATTGCTTTAACATATGGTGTTTCCCCACATCCAGCACAAGCTCCTGAGAATTCAAATAATGGCTTAGCAAATTGAACGTTCTTAACATTTTCTGTTCCTGTAACTTCTGTTTTATAAGTTACATTATTATAGAAATAATCAGCTTTTTGTGGTCCATTAGCCGCAACTGCTTTTTGAATAGAAGTTGGAACTAAGGCTTTTTCCACAACACCTGTTTCTTTATTTTTCTTACCAGGACAAACAGTTATACAAACACCGCATCCTGTACAATCTAATGTTGATAATGATAATGTATAATCTAATCCTTCTAATCCTTTTCCAACTGGAGTTAAATATGCTACACCTTCTGGTGCTTTCGCTTTTTCTTCAGCATTAACTAAGAATGGACGAATTGTAGCATGTGGACATACAAATGAACATTGATTACATTGAATACAATTTTCTGGTATCCAGTTTGGAACATGTGTTGCAATACCGCGTTTTTCAAATGCTGAAGTTCCTTGAGGCATATGTGCATCAACATAATCTTTAAATACTGAAACAGGAAGACTGTCTCCTTCAATAGCATTGATAACGTCAGCTATTTCTCTAACGAATTTAGGACGAGTTGAATCAACTTTCTTTTCTTCTGCATTTAATTTAGCCCATTGTGGGTTAACTGGAACTTCAACTAACATTGTTCCACCTAAATCAATTGCTTTATGATTAGAATCAACCAATTCTTGACCTTTTTTAGCATATGTTTTAACAGCATATTCTTTCATATGGTGTAATGCTTCATCATATGACATAACTTGTTCATTTAATTTAAAGAATGCAGATTGCATTATTGTATTAACACCAAGTCCTGCTCTAAATCCGCAATCTCTTGCTGCAGCATTAGCATTAATAATATATAACTTAGCATTTCTTTGAGCAAGAATTGCTTTATATGAATTTGGTAATAATTTTTCAATATCACTAGCTGGACAAACTGTATTTAATAAGAATGTTCCACCATTACGTAATCCTTTAATCATTTCAAATTTTTGTAAATAAGCATCAGTTGAACAAGATACAAAGTGAGGTTTACTTACTAAGTACGTTGAACGAATTGGATTTTTACTGAAACGTAAATGTAATCTTGTAGATCCTCCAGATTTTTTAGAGTCATAAGCAGCATAGCTTTGAGAATAGAAATCTGTATAATCTCCAACAATTTTAGAAATATTTTTACAAGCACCTACAGTACCATCTGAACCTAAACCGAAGAATAATAATTCTGTAGTAGTTTTATCAGCTGTATCAATTGAATTAACAATATCTAACGATTTAAATGTAACGTCATCTTTAATACCAACTGTAAAATGATCTTTTTGGCTACCAGCTAAGTTTTCATAAACAGCGTTAATCATATCTGGTGTTGTATCTTTTGAAGCAAGTCCGAAACGTCCTCCAATAATAACTGGTTGTTCAGGGCGTCCATAGTATAATGCTTTAACATCTAAGAATAATGGTTCTGCAACTGATCCTTGTTCAATAGTACGGTCAAGTACAGCAATACGTTTAACAGTTTTTGGCATTGCATTAAAGAAATATTCAGAACTGAAAGGACGATATAAGTGAACTTTTACAACTCCAACTTTTTTTCCTTCTTTAACTAAAACATCAACAACTTCTTCAATACATTCAGTAACTGATCCCATAGCAACAATTACATCTGTTGCATCTTTAGCTCCATAATAGTTAAATGGTTGATAGTTACGTCCTGTTGCTTTACTAATTTCAGTCATGTAATCAGCAACTACAGCAGGAACTTGTGCATAATAAGTATTTTGTAATTCACGTGTTTGGAAATAAACGTCATCATTTTGTGCCGTACCACGTGTTTTTGGATGAGCTGGATTTAAAGCATTTGCTCTAAATTTAGCCACAGCTTCTTTATCTAATAATTTATCAAATACACTGTAATCAATTAATTCAACAGTATTTACTTCATGTGAAGTTCTAAATCCATCAAAGAAATGTAAAAAAGGAATACTTGACTTAATAGCAGCTAAGTGCGCAACACCTGCTAAGTCTGCAGTTTCTTGAACAGATCCTGATGCTAACATTGCAAATCCTGTTTGACGACAAGCCATAACGTCTTGGTGGTCACCAAAGATTGCTAGTGATTGAGCAGCTAGCGCTCTTGCTGAAACGTGAATAACACCTGGTAGGCATTGTCCAGCTATTTTGTACATATTTGGAATTTTTAATAATAATCCTTGTGATGCAGTGTATGTTGTTGTTAAAGCTCCAGCTTGTAACGATCCATGTACTGTACCAGCAGCTCCTGCTTCTGATTGCATTTCAACAATTTTAACAGGCATTCCAAATAAATTTTTCTTACCATTTGCAGCCCATTCATCTGTATACTCTGCCATTGGAGATGACGGAGTAATAGGATAGATTCCCGCTACTTCAGTAAACGCATATGAAGAATATGCAGCAGCATAGTTTCCATCTATGGCTATTCTTTTAACATCTTTACTCATAATATCCTCCTACTCAAAAACTGAGTTTCTTTAAACATAACTTAATTATACTCTTTTTAAAAAGTGTTTTCAAGGAATAAAGCCTTATTTTAAATATAAAAGAAAAAGCTCTACTAAAGTAGAACTTTACTTATTAAGCAATTCAAATGTTTCTCCAAGCTTCCTTACAACATTAGTTACATCTTCATTATCAACTAAGAAACTTATTGCTAACTCACTTGTAGAGATATTTCTAGGATTTATACCAATATCATTCAAAGATAATAGTAATTTTGAAAGAATAAATCCTCTACTTGAAATACCATTTCCCACAATCGAAATTTTTGTGACATTCTTAAAGTACTTAAAGTTTTCTGTTAAAAAGATTTTTTCAAATATTTTAAAATCATTTTCCGAAATAACAAATTTCATCTTGTGATCATTAATATTGAACATATCTATTTTAATTCCATTATCTTCTAAGGCTTTTAAAACATCCTCAATATCATCTGCATCAATTTCTATTTGAATAAGTTTTTTATTAATAGCTAATCCTGCCACTTTTAACTTCTCAATATTATCTGTTTTCACAATCTTTGTCCCTTCTTTATTCATTGATTTTAATAATATTAAATTAACTTTATACTCACTTGCTAAAGCCACACTTCTAGTTATTAAAACACCACTTCCAAGAGATGCCATCTCAAGCATTAAATCATATGATATTTGATTATATCTTATAGCATTATTCATTATTCCTGGATCAACAGTATATACACCATCAACATCAGTATAAATATAACAACTTGCTTGCATAACAGCAGCAATTGCTACAGCTGTAGTATCAGAACCACCTCTACCAAGCGTCATAAAATCTCCATTTTCATCAATTCCCTGGAATCCAGCAACAAAAACAACATCATATTCTTTTAAATAATCTAGCATTTTTAGTTTATCAATGCTTTTAATTAAGCCATTTTCGTGTAATCCTTCTGCAGTTATTCCTAATTGAAAGGCATTTAATGAAATTGAATTTACTCCCAAATCAGTAAGTGCAATAGATGCTAAAGAAATACTTACGATTTCTCCAGTTACTAATAAATGATCTACTTCTCTTTTATTTGGATTTGGTGTAATTTGATTTACCAAATCCAATAATCCATTAGTAGTTTTTCCCATAGCTGATAAAACAACGATTAGTTTATTTCCTTTTTCAACTTCTTCTTTTAAATGTAGTGTAATATTTTTTATTTTTTCAATTGTACTAACACTTGAACCACCATATTTTTCAACTATTAACACAAACATACTCCTTAAGTATATAGATATCAAAGTAAAAATATAACAATGATACCTCATCTTTAATATATGTTTATAAATCAATTATAGTAATGTGAGGTATCATAATATAACAAAAAGCATATCCAAAAACGATATGCCTTTAAATTTTTTGAATTGTTAGACAAAAATAATATGTTCAACTTGAACGAATTTTCCATTTTTTGTAAATGTTACAGTAAATGTTACCTCCGTGTTTTCTGTTGGTGCTGTATACTTACCGGTATCTGATAATATTTCAGTTTTATTTGATGACCAAGTAATACTAACATCTTTATAAGTAGTAGGTAAAGTTATATCCCACAAAGCAGAACTAGTAACCCACGTTGGTTCAAAAATACCAATAGTATAATCAGGAATATAATAATTAATAGCTTCCTGTATATCCAATATATCTTGATCTAATTGTAAAACTGTAATATTAAATTCTTTTTTCAGTTCTTTTCCATTTCTTTTTACAACTGCTGTAAAAACAACACTCAAATCTATATCATTTTGCAATATATAATGAGCATTACTTCCAAGACTTTGTCCACCATGTTCATTTAATACTTCTGACAATTGAATTAACTCTTCTGCATTTGTAATATAAACTTTTTGATATTCGTTAGCATTAACAATATAATTTATTAAAATTAATGTGAGACTTAAAACAACTAATAATAATTTTTTCATAGCTTCACCTTTTTTAATTATACACGAAACAACAAAAATAAAACACTCTTGCGAGTGTTTTAAGTTTTATTGTTGAACTTTTACGTTAACAGCTTGTTCTCCGCGGTCACCTTTTTTAACATCAAAAGTAACACTGTCTCCTTGATTTAAAGTTTTAAATCCTTCAGAAACTATTCCGCTGTAATAAACGAAAATATCATTTCCAGCTTCAGAAGTTATAAAACCGTAACCTTTCTTAGCGTCAAACCATTTTACTTTACCATTCATATCTGTAATTCTCCTAACTCTTTTATAAGTTTATTATACAACGATTTTAACATTAATCAATAATAAATATAAAATATTTAGTTTTTTTTGGAAAAAAATCAGTTTAAAATGCTAAAATATGATATTTAGGCGAATTGACTATTATATAATTCTTAATAAAAGCCTTTTTTATCAAGAAGTTCTTGATGCTTCCCTTGTTCAATTAATTCACCATTTTTAATAACTAATATAGTATCGGCATTAACAATTGTAGATAATCTATGTGCAATAACAAAACATGTCTTATTCTTCATTAGTTCTAGCATTGCATTTTGAATCTCAATTTCTGTTTTTGTATCAACATTAGAAGTAGCTTCATCTAATATTAGCATTTTTGCATCTAATAACATTGCTCTTGCTATTGTAAGTAATTGTTTTTGTCCCTTTGAAATATTACTTCCATCTTCTGTTAAAATTGTATCATAACCTTGTGGAAGCTTTTCTATATAAGAATGAATTTTAGCTGCTTTACAAACTTTAATGACATCTTCTTTTGTTTTATCTTTTGAACCATATAATACATTTTCATAAATACTTCCAGTAAATAACCAAGTTTCTTGTAATACCATTGCATAAGAAGTTCTTAAACTTTCTTTAGTTAAATCAGTAATATTATTATTATCAACAGAAATAACACCATTATTTAATTCATAAAATCTCATTAATAAATTAATTATTGTAGTTTTTCCTCCACCAGTAGGACCAACAATCGCAATTGTTTTTCCATGTGGCGCGATAAAGGAAACATTTTTTAACACAAGTCGATCTTTTAAATAACCAAAATCAACATTATTTGCTTTTACATCACCTAAAACATTACTTAAAGCTATAGCATTATTTGAATCTTCTATTTCATCTTTTTCATCAAGTAATAAAAATACTCTTTCAGCTGCCGCAAATGCGCTTTGTATTTCTGATGTAATATTTGCCATTTCATTTATTGGACCACTAAATTTACGTGAATATAAAACAAATGAAGTAATTTCTCCAACACCAGTTCCTTTATAAATCATTAACATTGCACCAAATACGCTAATTAATGTCAATGATAAATTGTTTACGAAATTTACTAAAGGCCCAACACTTGAAGAATAATATTCTGCTTTATATGTTGCTTGTACTGCTTCACTATTAATCTTTAAAAAGTCTTCAATTATATTTTGTTCTTGATTATAAGCTTTAATAGTTTTTAAACCTGATATTTTTTCTTCAACAAAACCATTTAATTTTCCTAAGTACATACTTCTTGCTTTAAAAAATTTCTTATTTCTTTTTGTAACATATCTTGTAATTAATATCGATAATGGAACAGTAACAGCAAATATTAAAACTAATAATGGCTCAATATCAATCATCATCCAAAGTGAACCTACGATTGTAATTAAACTTGAAACAATCATAATGACATCACTAGATAAAGAAGTATTAATTGTATCTATATCATATGATATTTTACTAATAATATCTCCGGTCGAGTTAAAATCAAAATAACTGATCGGTAAAGATATTATTTTATTAAAAACATCTATTCTCATTTTTTTAACAACATTTTGACTTATTCTAATCATTATAAATGATAGTAAAAACGAAAGAATAGCACTTCCTAAAAAGAAAACAACCATTAATATTAATAACTTATTAATTTTAGCAAAATCAACATTATTTTCTCCAACCATTAAATCAATTGCTTGCCCAGATAATTTAGGTCCAATTAATGCTAACATATTAGAACTAATAGTAAGAATTGCTGCTAATAATAATAACCATTTAAATTTTAATAAATACTGCATCAATCTTTTTAAAACATATTTTGTGTTTTTTGGTTTTGATATTGCATCACTAACCATACCTTTGTTTCTTCCTGCATTCATTATTCCTCACCACCCATCTGAGAAATTTTTATACTACGATAAACTTCACTATTTTTCAATAATTCCTCATGACTTCCAATGTTCATAATTTTTCCATCATCTAAAACAATTATTTTATCACAGTCTTTAACAGCACTAATACGAGATGCTACTATTATTAAAGTTGTATCACTAAAATTTTTTTGAATAGCACTTCTTACTTTTTGATCAGTTTGATAATCAAGTGCGCTAGATGAATCATCTAAGATTAATATATCAGGTTTTTTAGCCATTGCTCTTGATAAAAGTAACCGTTGTCTTTGTCCACCACTTAAATTACTTCCTCCACTAGCTATTTGTCTACTATATCCTTCGTTTTCTTTAATAAAATTTTCAGCTTGAGCATTTATGACAGCTTTTTCAATATCATTAAAAGGAATATTTCGCCCAAAATCTATATTTTCTAAGATACTTTGACCAAAGATAATATCATTTTGAAAAACTACTCCAAATTTATTTTTAAGTTCATTATCGGTATATGATTTAATATTTTTGTTATCAACGTAAATATTTCCATCTGTCACATCATAATATCTCATTAATAGATTAATAATCGTACTTTTCCCACTTCCCGTAGAACCTATAATCCCTAAACTTTCTCCTTTATCTAAATAAAAATTAATATTTGATAAATTATTAGCTGTTTTGTTATAAGAAAAATTAACATTATTAAATTCAATATAGTGTTTTCCTTCTTTTAAATCTTTTGTAACTACTAACTCATTTTTTAGTTCCATAATTTCCACTATTCGTTGTGAAGATGCATTTGCTTTGGAAAAACTTATAAAGATTCTTGTAATCGCTAATAATGCATTTAACAAAATAGTAAAGTAAGTTAAAAAAGCAGTAATATTTGCTGTTTCAGTATTCCCTTTAAAAACATTAATAGCTCCTACAAAAAGTACTGCCGCCAGTCCAACATTCATAATAAAATTCATTATTGGATTTGTTAATGACATAATGGTGTTAGCTTTTATATCGCTTTCAACACAATTATCATTAACTTTATTGAATCTATTTTTTTCGTATTCACCTTTACTTAAAGCTTTAACAACTTTTGCTCCATTAACATTTTCTCTTACAACTAATACTAATTTATCTAAAGCTTTTTGTACTTTGCTAAATAGAGGTACTCCTAATTTATTAATAATTATAATAGCAATTAGAATTAATGGTAAGGATATAACCATTACTAATGCCATTTGAACATTAATTATTAAAGTGATAATTATTCCACATATTAATAATAATGGTGCTCTAATTCCAATTCTTTGAGTCATTCCAACTACATTATGAATATTATAAGTATCAGTCGTCATGCGTGATATTAAAGAAGGAATTGATATTTCATCTATTTGACTTTGTGATAAAGATGTTATTTTTG
Source organism: Anaeroplasmataceae bacterium (assembly GCA_031550255.1). Lineage (GTDB taxonomy): Bacteria > Bacillota_I > Bacilli_A > Acholeplasmatales > Anaeroplasmataceae > JAVBOS01. Next base: position 10,453 of record JAVBOS010000145.1, read on the forward strand.
TAAATACATCTGTTCTTAAATCATTTGTTGTATCACGCGCTATCCTTGAAGCTAATCTATTAGCAACAATATTTAATACTACTGCTAATACTGAAGCTATAAGCATAAAAAATCCATATAATAAAACAGGACCTAATTTTTTTTGTGGAATAAGTTCAATGATAATATATGATAATAAGTAAGGTAAAAATAAATCCATAACTGTACCTATACTTTTAATGAATAATTCCCAGTATAAACTATATTTATATTTCATAACATATTTTAAAATAAACTTCATAATAATCACCTATACTTTTATAATTATATCACTTTAAAGAAAAAAACGCCTATATAAATCCAAAATAATATCTTGTTTTCATAAGGCACATCTATTTATTTTTTCTTGTTATTATATACAATTGTTGATACAGCGTTAATTAATGTAGTAACAGCAACTATGATTGTCAATCCAAAGTAGACAACACTAAATCCATGATTATCAATAAGTATACCGCAAATAGAAGTTCCAATCGCTTGTATTAAAGCAGCAACTAATACTAGTATTAAAATTGCGGCTGTTATATTTTCAATTTTAACTATTTTTATTAAATGCTTTAAATGAATTGATAAAACTATACCCCACGCTAAACCTCTAAAAAATGCTGAAAATAATACAAGTGGTAAAGGCAAATTTAATGCTATTAATAACAATCTAATTACATAACTTACTCCAACTATTATGAATAACTGATAATCTTTAAATTTATAACCATATTTATTAGTTAATAGCATAAAGATAACTTCTGCTAAAACCATCCCAGAATATACAATTCCCCACATTGAGGGAGCTAAACCTTTGATATCTTTTAAATAAACACTATAAAATGAATCTCCAATAGCAGCAAATGTTAATGTGAACACATAAAACAAAATATATAAATAGAAAAACTTATTTGTTAATACTGCTTTGTAGTCTCTTTTTATTTTTTTATTTTCTTCTAATTCTAACTGAATTGGTTTAATTCTAGATAATATTAAATTACTTAATAAATAAAAAACACCAGCAATTAAGAATACAATTGTATAGCCAAAAAATTGAATAACAAATCCACCAATAAAGCACCCAACAACATAAGCAATTGAACCCCATATTCTGATACTTGGATAGTTCTTTTTATTTACATTGGAAAATGTTCCGCTAAAACCATCTAACAAACTATAAAATGGTGCTTCAATTATAGCTATTAAACCAGTTACGACAGTTATTGTTTCAAAGGTGTTTAAATTCCCCATTATAATAAACAAAATACCAGCAATAACGGTTAAATATTTCATTATTCTTCTACTAACATTTACATCTTTACTTAGAAGATTCCAAAAAGGATTTGATAGTAATGACATAATAGGAATAATGGCTAGAATAAAGCCTATATTACTCTTTGATAAACCTTTATATACTAAAAAAATTTGGAAAAATGAGTAATAAAACGAATCTCCAAAAAATCTAATAAAATATAAAATTTTTAATGTCTTGTAATCCTTATCAATTACTTCATAATTTACTAGTTCATTGTTCATGTTATCACCAAATAATAAAAATATTTTACTCCTTTTTTATTAAGAATACAACTTCTTTATAAATAAAAACACTTTCATTAAAATAATTAATTTAAAGTAAGAAAAAAACATGTTTCTTGTAATGAAATTACGAAACATGTTTTTCTAAAATGCTATTCTTCTTGATTTTCCCATTTCTTGCGAGAATCAATTTTTTTACGTTCATTTGTATCTAAAATTGCTTTTCTTAGACGAATATTTTTAGGAGTTACTTCAACTAATTCATCATCATTAATAAATTCTAAGCAACTTTCTAATGTCATTAATCTAGGTCTTTTTAATACAACTGTATTATCTTTACCAGCAGAACGCATATTAGTTTGTTGTTTAGCTTTAACTACGTTAACAGCTAAATCTAAATCTTTATTTGCTTCTCCAACAATCATACCTTCATAACAAGCTACACCCGGAGCAATAAACATTTCTCCGCGGTCTTCTAATCCACCAATTGAATAAGCAGTTGAATCTCCAGCTGCCATCGCAACTAAAGCTCCTGTAGGACGCCCTCCAACTTGAACGTTTTCCATTGGTCTATAATCTAAGAAACTATGATTAATTGTTCCGTATCCTTTTGTTAAAGTCATGAAGCTTGTGTTAAATCCGATTAATCCTCTTGACGGTACTACATAACTAATTCTTACTTGTGTTTGTGTATTAGTCATATTTTCCATAACACCACGTCTAGCACCAAGCATTTCAATAATTGATCCAATTGAATCATTAGGAGCATCAATCAATACTGATTCATATGGTTCACACATAACTCCATCAATTTCTTTTGTGATTACATATGGTCTTGAAACTTGGAATTCATATCCTTCACGACGCATATTTTCAATTAAAATTGATAAATGTAATTCTCCACGACCACTAACAACCCATTCTTCGCCTTTATCAAGTCTTGCAACTCTTAAGCTTACGTCTTTTTGTGTTTCGCGCATTAAACGTTCTTCAATTTTTGAAGCCGTAACAAATTTACCTTCTTTACCAACAAATGGACTTGTGTTTGCTCCGAAAGTCATTTGAACTGTTGGTTCAGTAATATGTAACTTTTCTAAAGCTTCTTCTTTACCAACTTCACATAGTGTTTCACCAACACCAATATCACCTAAACCACTAACAGCTACGATATCTCCAGCTTGTGCACTTTCGATTTCTACTCTATCAAGTCCTAAGAATCCAAATAATTTTTGCACTCTAAATTGTTTAATAGTTCCATCGTTACGCATACAGCTAACCATTTGTCCAGTTTTAATTATTCCTCTTGTAACACGTCCAATTCCAATTCTTCCAACGAAATCAGAATAATCTAATAAAGCTGGTTGTAATTGTAATGGTTGTGTCGAATCACCTTTTGGTTCAGGAATTTCTGATATAATTAAATCAAGTAATCCTTCCATTGAAGGTTGTTGTGTTGTAATATCTGATGACATGCTACAAGTATTATTCATTGCTGATGCAAAACATACTTTAAAGTCTAATTGTTCATCATTAGCTTCTAAGTCAATAAATAACTCTAAAACCTCATCTACAACTTCTAATGGTCTAGCTGAAGGCTTGTCTACTTTATTAATAACTACAATTGGTTTTAAACCTTCTTCTAAAGCTTTTTTTAAAACAAACTTTGTTTGTGGCATTGTTCCTTCATAAGCGTCTACTACTAAAACAACTCCATCAACCATTTTCATAATTCTTTCTACTTCTCCACCAAAGTCGGCATGTCCAGGAGTATCAAGAATATTAATTCTATAATCTTTAAATTTAATAGCTGTATTTTTAGCTAATATAGTGATTCCTCTTTCTCTTTCGATATCATTAGAATCCATAGCTCTGTCAGCAACATTTTGATTTTCTCTAAATGTATGTGAACTTTGTAATAATTTATCTACTAACGTTGTTTTACCATGGTCAACGTGGGCAATAATTGCAATATTTCTTAAATTCATATTTTCACTTCTTCCTAAAAAAATAACAATTAATTATATCACAATATTTAAAAATTTATATATTTTATTTTATAAAGCATAATGAAAACGTATTTTTTATTTACATTTAATAACATTTTTATCTTTTCTTATATTGTTTAGCTAATATGCCTATTGCATATACCATATCGGAATTATTTAGCATATTATAATTACTTATTATAGATAGATAGCTATTAGCATCTTTTAATTTTCTATCAATGGCAGTACTAAAACATTTTTCTAATGAATTTTGAAATAATGGATGAGTCATATCATGCAAATTATTGGCCGTATCAATTAAATTTTGATTATTATTTAACATTTTATAATACCCTTTTAGTAATTTTGGCACTGGTAATTTATTACTTAGTAAAATAATATCTTTATTTTCAATTTTACATGCTAACTCATGTAATTTAATTATTTCAAACATTATTGCATATTGATATATCTCTTTTTCAAAAGTATCATTTGTTTTTATTTGACTTAATCTTTCAATTAAATCGATTCTCCATAATAAACGATGTTGATATTTATTAGAGTTGCTATATATTTCTAAATATCTTTTTTTCAAATGTTTTATTTCCAATAAATATTTTTGATTATTTAAAAATGAATCATATATTTTGCTAGTTATTAATGTCAAATCACTACTATTATTTAATTTATTTGTTACAGATAATATATTATTAAGCAAATTATTAGCTTCTAAATAGTAGTTATCTAAGATTGTTAGTATGTTGACATCTTTTGTTTTTAATTCTTTTTGACTATAAATATAATAACTAAAACTATCGGCTTTTATATTTTCTTTTGGTAATAGACAATACCCTATTTCTAAGTTATTATAAACTCTATTTGCTGGATGACCAACTACATCATTTCTAATGTATTTTAATTGCCTTAGTTCTGGATTTTGGTTTATATTAATAAAACTTTTACTATTAGTTAAAGCATATGCCAGTGAATAAAGTGAATCTATACTTACAAAAAGTCCTTGAAATAAACCATATAATCTAAGAATAAGTTCTCCTTGTTCCATCGGTTTTTTTAAAGTTTCAATAAAAAACTATTGTACCTCGTTATTATTGTCTAGGGCATTTAATGCTGATGTAATGGCATAATAATTTTTATGTTCTTTAGTAATATTATTAACAAAGGATAATATTAATCTTTCGTTTTCTTTAACACTCTTTTTTAAATCCATACAATCACCTACTTTGTATAAACAATTACTGGAATAGTCATTTCTTCTTTAGTTAATCCAGCATGATGACTTTTAAATAGCATTTCGATATTTAAACAATCAAAATAGTAATAGCTTTTAGCTATCGCTACAAAGTCACCAATAAAATCATCTATTCTATTATGCTTAATACTTACTGTATTTAAACCTAAAAACTCGTTATTTAAAAATTCTTCTTTCAAGTACAAATCATAGTATTTAGAAAAATAACAATTGAATAGTTTTTTAAATTCTTCTTTACTATTCTCTTTTACTTTAAAAAATTGACATCTGGCTTCATTACTTGGTTCTATTTCTAATAAATCCCACAATCTTTTAAATTTTCTTAAATCAATTGGTAAGACATCTTTATGCCCATGATCAGCAGTAATAATTAAGCATGTATCACTAGCTAATTTAGGAAGCATTTGTTCTAATAAATAATTAATTGTTTCTAATACCTCTTTACTCTTTGGATGCCTTGAACCATATTCATGCATGACAAAATCAGGATTATCCCAATATGCATATGTAAATGTTTTATCATTTTCTTTTGTAATATTAATTAAACGTTCTGTCATTTCATTAAATGTTTGACAGCCATTTTCTTTAAAAGATGGCATAAGTTCAAATGTTTTATTTTTAAAATCATTAAAGAATGTTTCAAATGGTAATATATCTCTTTCAATATTTATGTCTAAATTATCTTTTGTATAATATCCAGTATTTCTAAATAAGACTACATGCTTGTTTACTTCTTTAAAATAATTTTGCCAACCTAACCAACCAGTTTCAATTGGTGCTTTACCACTTAGTGTAGATATTGTAGCAACTGCAGTTGTTGAGGGAAAAACAGCTGAAATATCAGTCAATTTATTTTTATTTAAAAAAGCATTTGGATTAAGATTATCCATTAATACATCACTACCAAGCCCATCTAATAGCATTAATATTATATGCTTATAATCTTTCTTATTTAAAATTTCATCTAAATCTTTATTTGATGGATAGTTTATATTTTTACCATACTTTTTAGCAATTGATGAATCAATATTTAAGATACAATTATTATAGTCTGGCTTCTTTATTTCACTTTCATTATAGTCTAAATTTGTTATTGAGATATTTAATTCAATATTATTATTTTTAAATTTTAATGTATCTATTAAATAAAAATCAATTTTATTTAATTGTTCTTCAAAATAAGGTAGTAAATTTATATTATCAATTTCTAAATT
>JAVBOS010000139.1:0-4073 GCA_031550255.1 Anaeroplasmataceae bacterium
ATATCTTATTTTACATCTTATTTTATTTCGCTACAAGTAGCGGGGAATTAAACCCTTACGCCAAATAGCCGCCTGTGGGCTATTTGGCTTTTGATTAAAAGATGGTATTCTAATTCTAAATTTAGTGGTAATTTTAATGATTATTATTCATCTGTTGAAAAGAACATCAAAACAACTTATAATCCATTATCTACTACTGAATTTATTAGAACATTCGATAATTTGGGTATTAGTCAAAGTAAATATGGTAAATTGAAAAATAATTATTATTTTAAAAATATGCTTGTTAATCGCTTATTACAAAATGCTTTAGACCATATCCAATATGAGAATGAACGCATAGAAAAAGAAATTGTTTATAATATGTCCAAGGACATCTAACAATTTCTTTTTATTTGTCTAATCTTTAGATATAAAACCTCTTTTTGTTAGAATGTGTTTCATTCCGAAACCTGTATCTTCCATCTCCATTAGTATTTCATCTTGTACATCTTCATCTAGATTTTCAAATTCAGTATATGCCAAATCCTCTGAAGCATAGTCATCATCTATTTTTTTAGTTTCTTCTAAAACTCTAGCTAAGTTAAAATATTTATCTGGATATTGATACATTTCCGATGTAAATATCAAAGCACCAATAATACTTGTTGAAACCATAAGTCTAGCACTAACTATATCTTGTGAAATTTTATTATCTTTACATACATTATTAACTGCTGAAATAAGAGTATACAATGTTTCTTTTAATTTCTTAACATCAATGGTAATATTTGATGAAATAATATCATTATTATCATTTACTTCGCCATAGTTATTTTTAATTAGCAAATTCTCATAATTCACTAATGTTTCTTTATATTGTTTCACATCAGCTTTATCACCCATATCTAGTAACATTTGCTCAAATTCTTTTTTAAATTCATGAATTATATCATCAATAGCAAATAAATAACTAAATATAGATACTTTTGCTTTGGCTTGTACCTGTTCTCTTTTCAAATCCACACCAGATAAACCTAAACTTTTTAAATTAATAAGATTCTCTCGATACAATTCGTCAAATCTTCGGTTTTTCTGTCCGGGCAATTGAACATTTAATACAAATCTTTTAAATTGCTCATCAAATTCACCTGGATTAATTCCATCATTAATATAATCTAGCGGATTTTTCCAAGTTCCTATATTATCAAAAGCATCTCTATATCCATATCTATTTGATTTTGGGGTAAAGTTTCTATCTTCTTGTTCAGTTATAATTGGGGCAAGATGTTCGGCAAAAATAGTATCAAAACAGTTCTCTAGTGAATGAGTTAAATGCTTATCAAAATATTCTTCTGATGTAGTTTTATTATATTTACAGGCTTTTTTTATGAAAGCGTGGTTTTGATAACGATATGCACACTCAGCTAAGCATTTTTCTAGATACGCTTTTTTCTTCTCCTCAGTACCTTTAGGTGCATAATCTCTTAAACGACAATGAACATGCCAACTCAAACCATCAATAGTTGTGATGTCGTGAAACCTCCAATTGCAGTTATATCCAAAACCATCACTAGAATATTCTTCGCTACCTTTATCATAAAATCCTGCGACACATTCTTCAAATTCTTCTTTAAATCCATTTTCAACTATTGCATATAATTCTTCAAATTTAAATCTTATCGAATCAATGATATAATATTCTCGATAAATCAAGCTATTTATCCCCTTATTTTTCAATGTCATATACTTTTGAATCATAAACAATAAATCGATTGAATTAAACGACCCTTCAATATAATATTTTAATTCAGGATTATTATTACCAATATTATTAAAGGCATTTTTATAGGTTGTATATACTTTTTTTAGTATTCCTATACGATTAAAAAGTTTTTGAGCATCGACTACCTCAAATGATAGTAAATCCATATTAGTTTTATTTTTAATAGCTTCTTTTAATTCATTTGTATATTCTGTAAGTCTTTGTCTTGAATTTTCACCATTAACAATGAATTGCTGTCTTTCTTCATCTGTATAATGAATACTTTGTTTATATTGTTCAATTTTTTTATATAAATCAGCCAAACTATTTTTAAAACTTATATATTGTTCTTTTGAGGCATCGCAATCCATTAAAACATGTTCAAGATCAGATATATGTTCTAAAATTAAGTCTATCATAAATTCGGTGAATTTCGCTGATTCTATTAATTGTTGCATGTATTGAGTTTCAATATCAGCAGGAATAAAAGGTTTTTCGTTCCATACGGAAAGTAAATGCCTAACATCACGATATTCATTTTGTAAAGTTTGCTTATCATTGACTTTAACTTCTACCATATTAATACTCCCCCTTTTTGTAAGAATATAGATGTTATTCTAGCACAAAACACTATTTTTTGGAACAATTTTTCCGAAATTTGCTTAAACTCATTGCAATAATTTTGAATAAGCGTTATATTATTAATGAAAGGGAGTTAGCAACTTCCGACTTTACTCCTCCAGTGTTAAATCTGTTCGAACTATTCGAGCATTTAGATAAATATCAATTCAGAAATGGATTGATTTTTTTGTGCTTGGAAGGTGGTGATAAAGTGGTAAATATAATAAAGCAAAAAATCAATATAGATGAACAAATAAAGAAAAGAATAGATTTTATATGTAATTTTACTAATACTACTCCTAAATACTTTAGTGGTAATTTAAGACAAATTGATAAAACTAATCTTATTTATTGTGAACCACATAGAGTTATCATCAAAGGTATTACATATTTATTCTTTAATGAAAGTGATGAAATTTATATTGAAAACTTAAGTAATAAAATACTCACAAAAGATTTAGAAAATTATATAAAAAATTATTAATCATTATAAACCATTGTTCTTTGAAAAATGAAAATTTGACATTTTTATTATAAATGCTTATAATAACTCACTAATTAGGGGGGTTATTATATGGAAATTATTAATAGTAGTAAAAATTCAGTTTTATTTTTGAAATATATTATTGAAGAAGGAAAATTTAATCCAGACAACTATAAAGGAATATTAGAACTAGGACAATCAGTGCCAAGTTCTATCTCTCAATTTTTAACTGAATATAAACAATATTTATTATCAAAAAAAGTTGATTACGATAGATTAGAAGAATTTGGAATTGAAGGTGCAAATGGGTACTTAGAATATAATGGAATATGCGTACCTAAATCATTAAAAAATGATAATTATTTTATAGATAACGCTCCAAAGGTTCCTTATGCAAGACATGGTTATAATATTCCATCAATTAATGAGTTTGATAGTATAGTTTGCGAAGGGAGAACGATTGATCTTTTCAATGCCTGTTGGCATGATGCAGACATCTTTATAGGTTACTGCACTAATTTATCAAATGAAAGAGAATTAGAATTTAATCGTAACGCCTTTAATCAATATTTAGATAGTGTTGATGTTACTAATTTTGAATATGAAATGATGAAGGATACAGATTCAAAAAAAGATAAAGAATATTGTTTACTTAGAAGAAAAAAATAGAAGTGTCAGAAGTATTATAAATGCTTTTGGCACTTTTTCTATTAGAAGGGATTGATAATATGTATGATGATGTAAAAAAGATTGCTGGAATTTATTTAAGAGTTTCAACTGAAGAACAAGCTAAAGAAGGATACTCGTTAAGTGAGCAAAAAGAACGATTAGAAGCAATGTGTAAGTATAAAGGATATGAAGTATACAAGTATTATGAAGATGCTGGTATATCGGCTAAAAACACTAAAGATAGACCTGCTTTTAATGAACTTATTGAAGATATGAAAAGTGGTAAAGTAACGTTGCTGAATAAGTTGAAACGTTTTGCTTTTTCAATACCATGGAGTTCTTTCATATATACCTCCTAATTATTTATAATATAATTATAGCACGGATAATGTTATAATAAAATCATATGGAGGAAACATGAAAAAGATAATTGAGGTAAAAGGGTTAGAAAAGCATTATGGGAAGTTAAAAGCCTTAGATGGTTTGTCATTTGATGTTAATGAGGGAGAGATTCTTGGTTTACTTGGGCCGAATGGTAGTGGTAAGTCAACAACA